>DATAXC010000282.1:0-7641 GCA_036266895.1 Gammaproteobacteria bacterium | reverse complement strand
TTCTGCTAGTGAATAACTGAGTGTCAATGCGACAGCAAGCGCGAAGACTTTATTCAGCGATTTGGCTGTCGTTACCGCTGGCTTGTGATGATGGTCGTGACCATGATGATGTGCATGTATAGCCAAATAGAAATACCTTCTTAGCTTGCCCTCTCCCCCTGCCCCTCCCCCACAAGTGGGGGAGGGGAGCGCCTGTTCCCCTCTTTCGTATTCACTAACCCATAATCCCCTCTAATCTCTACGCAATTTCTCCGTAGAACCCAGCGGTGTAGGATAACGCATCACTGTCCAATAACAAGAAGCAATAAAGGTAATGATAACCGCGGCTTCTACCATATATGCGCCAGCCGAAGGTAATAATTTGGTTTCTAGCGCCATATAAATGACCAACAATGAAAATTCGCTCATTTGGCCTAAACGTACGCCAATTTCCCAGCTAACATTTTTCACTTCTCCAGAACGGCGCAATAGCCAACTGAAAATCATCGGTTTCAAAATCAATACCAATCCGGCTAATAAACAAGCGGGCAAAATGACTGCTGTAAAATAATCAAAGTTAAATCCTGCGCCAATGGTAAAGAAGAAAATGACCAAGAAAAAATCACGCAATGGTTTCAAACTTTCCGCTACATAAAACGCAATCGGGTTAGAAGCTAATGCAACACCAGCGATAAAAGCGCCAATTTCTTCAGATAAACCTAGCGCATGGCTCAGTTCCGCCATACATAAACACCAGCCTATCGATAAAATAAAAATATATTCATGAATTTTATCAAAATGTTCTAATAAGCGAGATAAAATAAAACGCTGAAAAATATAAGCAACCGCTAATAAAATTGGGAATGCGCTGATAATCAAACCAAAATCCATGATAGAAGTTGATTTACCCGCAATCAATTCCAATGACAAAAGTGTTGCGATAGCTATAATATCTTGTAACAGCAAAATGCTGACAACCAATTCACCTGTATGTTGATGATGCAAAGTGGTGGTTGGCAATAATTTAATACCAATAATGGTACTGGAAAACATCGCCACTGCACCAACCACCACACTTTCTTGCAGTGTATAGCCAAACAAAAAATAACTCGGCAGAATGCCAATAGCAAAAAACAGCACCGAACTGACTACGGTGATTAAACTCATTTTTCGTAAAGAATGAAATAAATTTTGTGGCTGCAAATGCAGTCCCAATAAGAATAACAAAAAGATAATACCGACTTCACCCGCTTGGTTAATCACTTCTGAATTATTAATCAACTTTAATCCCCACGGGCCAAAAATCGCACCCAAGGCAATATAAGCCACTAATAAAGATTGTCGCGTAAGCAAGGCAACTGTAGATAAAACGGCTGTCCCAGCAAAAATCAAAAAAATCATGTAAGTGATTGTGTAGGTCATTCATCATCCTCAAGCAATGAAACTAAACGCGCATTTCCGCCTACTGCGGTGGTATTAATTGACACAGAACGCTCAACACATAATCGTGGCAAATAGTGTGGGCCTCCAGCTTTTGGTCCCGTACCTGATAAGCGTTCACCACCAAATGGCTGCACACCTACCACTGCGCCTATCATATTACGATTAACGTACATATTACCAACTGGCATACGACTCACGACATGTTGAACCGTCGTATCTATACGGCTATGTATTCCCAATGTTAATCCATAACCGGTTTCGATAATAGTATCCATCACCTTATCCAATTCATGCGATCGATAACGAATAACATGAAGAATAGGGCCAAATACTTCTCTAGTCAAAACACTTAAATCATTTAATTCAAAAACACAGGGTGCAAAATAATAACCATTTCCTATATCACGTAAAGGAACTTGCGCCAACAAATGCGCTTCTTGGCTCATTTTTGCAAAATGGTTTTGCAGCATTTGCTGCGCATCACTATCAATCACCGGTCCAATATCTGTTGCCAATAATCCGGGCTGCCCGATGATCAATTCACCCATGTATCCTTTTAACATATTTAATAGCTTAGGTGCTATTTCTTCTTGTACAAATAACACGCGCAATGCAGAACAGCGCTGTCCAGCACTATTGAAAGCGGACTGAGCAATGTCCACTACCGCTTGTTCAATCAAAGCGGAAGAATCGACAATCATTGCATTTTGACCGCCAGTTTCAGCAATCAACATGGCAATCGGGCCAGAACGTTTCGCTAGCGATTGCTCGATGAATTTAGCAGTTTCAGTCGATCCGGTAAAGATGATTCCTGCAATTCGCGGATCACTGACTAATTTTGCACCAACTATACTGCCTCGTCCAACTAATAATTGTAATACACCAGTGGGTACGCCAGCTTGATGCAATATTTGCACAGCGCGATACGCTATAATTGGCGTTTGGTCTGCTGGCTTGCCAATCACCGCATTGCCAGCAGCTAGCGCCGCTAGTATTTGCCCACTAAAAATAGCTAAAGGGAAATTCCACGGACTGATACACGCAATCACACCACGTGGGTATAAAATCAATTGGTTGGTTTCACCCGTCGGTCCCGGCAATGGTTGCGGTACTAAATCACAACGTGCACGATAAGCATAATAACGACAATAATCTATCGTTTCTCGCACTTCAGACAGACAATCTAAAACACATTTTCCTGCTTCTTGCGTCAAAATAGCGATTAATTCCGGCATCGCTCGTTGAAACAAATCAGCAGCGCGCTCCAAAATAGCAGCACGTTTTTCAACTGGCGTACCTGCCCAAACCGCAGCCGCTTGTGTTGCAATTTGCAACGCAGATTCTACATCTGCATCGGTTGCTTGACTGACTTGACCTAATACATGATTTTTATCACTCGGTGCAGTGATCGTGCGCGTTTGTGCGTTAGCAATCAATCGGCCATTAATTAACGAGCCCACTTGCCATTCTTGTTTAACTTCTTGATCTAATTGTATTTTTAGCGTTTGCAATACCTGTTGATTAGATAAATCTAGCCCTATAGAGTTTTTCCATAATTTATAAATATCCACTGGTAATGGAATATGAGGATGCGGTTTATGCGGTAACGCTTGCATACGCAACACAGGATTGGTAATAATTTTTTCAATCGGTAATTTCTCATTCATCAAGCGATTAATAAACGAACTATTGGCGCCATTTTCTAATAAACGCCGCACCAGATAACCGAGTAAATCTTTATGGGTACCTACCGGTGCATAAATACGACAGGGTTTATTAAATTTGGCGGGATCAACGAGTTGATCATACAAAGGACGGCCCATGCCATGTAAGCATTGAAATTCAAACCGTTGTTGTCCCGCCATAGTTAAAATCGCTGCGACTGAATAAGCATTATGCGTGGCAAATTGCGGGTAAAAGCAATCCGGTTCAGCAAGCAATTTTTTTGCACAGGCAAGATAAGAAACATCGGTGCCATGTTTACGTGTAAATACGGGATAATTATCAAATCCCTGCACTTGACTGATTTTTATTTCCGCATCCCAATAAGCACCTTTGACTAAACGAACCATGATTTGTTTACGATGTTGTTTGGCTAACGCTGCCAACCAATCAATCACAAACAGTGCACGCTTTTGATAAGCTTGAATAGCCAAACCAAATCCCTGCCAACCGTTCAGAGAAGCATCGGCAAAAACCCGTTCAAAAATATCCAATGATAAATCCAAACGATCGGCTTCTTCTGCATCGACAGTCAAACCAATCTGGTATTTTTTAGCTTGCTGGGCCAATGCTAATAGTAACGGAGTCACTTCTTTTAATACGCGTTCACGTTGCGCATATTCATAACGTGGATGTAATGCAGACAATTTAACTGAGATACCAGGATTATTAATTGGTTCGCTACTGTTTACTGATTGACCAATTGCATCTATCGCTTGTCGATAAGATTGATAGTAATGCGCAGCATCTTGCGCAGTACGTGCCGCTTCTCCCAGCATATCATAAGAAAATCGATAACCTTTTGCTTCCAACATATGTGCGCGGCGTAACGCACTATTAATCGTTTCACCTAGAACAAATTGTTTACCGATTGCCTTCATCATTTGCAAAATAACCGGACGGATCATCTTACTCCCTAACCGGCTGGAGGCACGTTGCAATAATTTAAACAAGCTTTGCTGTTGATTTAGTTGATTTAATAGGGGCGCATAAACTTTTCCAGTGAGTAACAAAGACCAAGTTGTTGCATTGACAAAAAAAGAGTGCTCTACACTCAAATGATTTTTCCAGGTGGCTGTAGATAATTTATCGCTAATGAATTTATCTAAAGTGGCTTTATCAGGAATACGTAATAACGCTTCGGCAAGACACATCAACGCAATGCCTTCCTCAGTGGATAAGTCGTATTGGTGTAAAAGTGTATCTATTTTACCCAAACGTTTTTTATATTCACGGGTAACAATAACCAACTGTTTTGCCACATTAACAATATATTCCAACTCTTTTTCTGGTAACATCGCTTGTGCAACCAATTGGTTGATACAAGTTGTTTCATCCATTCGATACGCAGTTGTGATAATATCCCGTAACGAATCAGATTGGGTTGGCATAGTCATTGTCAGCATAATATTCCTGTAAACATTCAACGGAAGTCATTGAAGTTAGTTTAATTTATAGAGAACTTAAAAAAAAATGAACCACAAAGCAACTGTTTTATCACGCCGATTTCGTGGCTTACTCCCGGTAGTCATTGACGTAGAAACCGCCGGCTTAAATCCAGCAACTGATGCTTTATTAGAAATCGCAGCAGTAACACTCACCATGGATACAACGGGGAAATTAGCTCGTCAGCATACTTATGCCTATCATACTGAACCCTTCCATGGGGCACGCTTGGAAAAAGAAGCGTTAGAAATTACGGGCATTGATCCTTTTTGCCCCCTTCGATTTGCTATTCCAGAAAAACAGGCATTATACCGTATTTTTGCCATTGTCAAACAGCAATTAGCGGAAACAGGTTGTTATCGTGCGGTGTTAGTTGGGCAGAACGCCTGGTTTGATTTAAGCTTCATGTTAGCGGCCTGCAAACGCAGCAGAATACATTATCTCCCTTTTCATACTTTTACCACTTTTGATACTGCTTCGTTAGCAGCTGTAGCGCTTGGTGAAACCGTTTTAGCGCGCGCTGCTAGACGTGCACGTATTCCTTTTGATATTCAACAAGCCCATTCCGCTATTTATGACGCAGAGCGAACAGCCGAGTTATTTTGTTATATCGTGAATAATGCTAAATAAAAAAGCCCGCTTTTACGCGGGCTTCTTTGTATCGCACTTGCTGCTCTCTGATTAGCTAAACTTCACGCCAACTCGCAAGGAAACGAGGTTGGTCGTATTGCCAGTTCCACCGTCAGATACGCTGAATGCACTGTCATGATCCCATTCAATAGCTGCAATAGTATCTTTCCATACACTCATATCGTAACCCACTAACCAACGGCTTCTTGGTAAATCCAGACCCGCTGCTTCACGTGATGCTTGGTAACCAACATAAATATTTTGGTTTTTATCCCATGCATTGAAAGCATAACCAGCTTGAATACCAGCGGCCCACGGTCTTGCACCTGTTGCACTTGCTAAAGGTACAGAAGCAATACCGGGTACAATTGCACCACCCACTAAATCAGCGGCGCCATTTTGTGGAATGTCGCTTGCATTGAAGCGCTGTACAGCTGTGGTATAACGAACACCAACAGTAAATGGTCCAGCATTAAGATCAGCATAAGCTGCTGCTGCACCGACACGGGTATGATAACCGCCTGTTTGGGTGAAATTAACGACATTGTAAGCAACGTCATTCGCACCAATTAAGTTGTAAAGATAAGCGGCACCAATATCCCAGCCACACTGATCGTTGATTTGATCATAACCAACGGAAACACCATAGTTAGTTGGCGTAGATGAGTTGCCGATCTTATTGATTGGATCATCAAATACGTAAACAGAGCCATGGAAACCAGCTGGCACCAAGATGCCTAACTTAGCAGAAGTTGCTAAAGTTTCTGACATCACTTGCGTCATACTGGCAGTGATTGGATGAATTTCATAACGGCTGAACTCTTGGAATTGCTTACCTACTTGTAAAAATATTGGATATACATCGAAATTACCCAAGGTTGCATAAGCTTGCTCTAACTGAACAACATTATTACCGTTGCCATTGACATTATTTGCATAAGAAGCACTGTATTCCGCAGCGCCTAACCCTTTATAAGTAGAACCATCTGCATTGGTGGTTGGATTGCTGAAGCTAATACTAGCGAAAGCTTTCGCCCACTCATTCACGGTTGCACCGATGTTGATATAAGCATCATTTAGTGACAAACGTTGATAGTTTTCACCCATGATATTGGCATTTCTGTTGCCCCATTTGCCTAAATCTACATTGACACCACCGGATACACTAATGCGGTTAAACCAACCTGGATTACATGGGTTGTTTAACGCACGATCCACGTTCTGCGTCATAGCGATCATAGTTAAATCGGTAGTGCTAACCGTACAAATTGGTTGGCCCATATCCTTATAATCTTTGTAGTTATGCTGCGCATGGTGGTGGTGTTTCTTATGGTGATGATGATGCTTAGGTGCAGGTGCAGTCATATCTGTTGTTGTTGTGGTTGTCGTAGTAGTTGTTGTATCAGCTGTTGCTGCTACGACTGAACCGCTAACTAAACCGAGGATGCTCATTGATGCAACAACGAGTTTTAATTTCATGTTCAGAGATCTCCTTGAATATATATTTAATCCGGACGAATCTAAAATTAACCTAGGAACATCTCAAATTGCAAGCAAATTTTTAATTACATAAGAAAAATTTTGGGATGCACGGATAGGTTGAATTATTTTTTGGACAAAAAAATATAATTTGAAAAAAAAGCGCTCTCTCTCGCCATTGTTGGGCTTCGCAAGCTCAGCCCAACCTACGCGAGCGACTGGACACCCACAAGGGGCCAGGGGTGTCCCATCTAATATTTAATTAATCTATGGTATTATGCGCATCTTTTATTCGGACAAATAAGGATGGCATTGTGACTACTCGGGAGAAATTTGGTTTTTTGGATTATTTTGATGATCTTGAAGATCCACGCGTTACTCGCACGAAGATATATCCTCTCAACGAAATTTTATTTATTGTTATTTGTGCGATGATATGAGCATACGCAGGTTACGGAAAAAATCTGGATGGGACAATAAGACGCTAGAAACTGTATTAATGAGTAATTTTTAGATGGGACACCCCTGCACAAGGGGCGTTGTTGAAGAAATTAGGAAAACGAAGAGTATCGCCTCTCCCCTTGTGGGGGCGTTGTTGAATAAATCAATACGCTGGCGCTTTTGCCTCTCCCCTTGTGGGGGCGTTGTTGAATAAGTACGCCGGAGAGCTTTTGCCTCTCCCCTTGTGGGAGAGGCCGACGCCAAAGGCGGCGGGTGAGGGGTGATTCGTCTCCGCAAGACGCAGAAAAGTTTGTTAATCGTGAACGTGCCCGCGTGCGTGCCGGTGCCCGTCTTTTCTCTGAAATTCATATGAAAATTTCTAAGAAAAGACGGGCACCGGCACGCACGCGGGCACGTTCACGATTAGGCCATGGTAGTTGGAAATACACCCCTCACCCGCAGCAGAGTTTACCCCGCACTTGTTGCGGGGCAGCGGCCTCT
>DATAXC010000111.1:0-3511 GCA_036266895.1 Gammaproteobacteria bacterium | reverse complement strand
GCGGCGGGTGAGGGGTGTATTTCCAACTACCATGGCCTAATCGTGAACGTGCCCGCGTGCGTGCCGGTGCCCGTCTTTTCTCGGAAATTCATATGAAAATTTCTAAGAAAAGACGGGCACCGGCACGCACGCGGGCACGTTCACGAGTAACAAACTTTTACTTCCTCTTTTGCGTCTTGCGGAGACAAATCACCCCTCACCCGCCGCGCTTCGCGCGTCGGCCTCTCCCACAAGGGGAGAGGCAAAAGTGCTAGGGCATTTATTTATTCAACAAAGCCCCCACAAGGGGAGAGGCAAAAGCTCTCTAGGCATATTTATTCAACAACGCTCATGTTTTTCACCCCTACCCCAACGCCGCCTGCAAGTCATTCCGCAAATCTTCAACTGCTTCTATGCCAACCGATAAACGAACAAAATTATCTTTAATTCCCAAAGCAGCACGCTGAGCCAGCGGTAACCCCGCATGGGTCATAATCGCCGGATGTTCAATTAAACTTTCAACGCCACCCAAACTTTCAGCTAATGCGAAAATCTGGCAACGCTCTAACATGCGCGTAGCTTCTGCTAAGCCGCCTGCTAATTCTATAGAAATCATGCCGCCAAAATAACGCATCTGTTGTTTCGCTAACGCATATTGTGGGTGACTAGGCAACCCGGGATAAATGACTTTCGACACTTTCGGATGTGTTTCCAACCATGCTGCTAATGCTTGCGCATTCTCGCTATGGCGCTGCATACGTACCGCCAAAGTTTTTAAACCGCGCATTGCCAGAAAACTATCAAATGGTCCAGCGATCGCACCCACCGCATTTTGTAAAAAAGCGATTTGCTCTGCTAAGTCAGCTCGATTTACCACGACCACACCGCCGATCATATCGGAGTGGCCATTCAAATATTTAGTAGCAGAATGAACGACAATATCAAAGCCATAAGCTAAGGGTTGTTGGCTCATTGGTGTAGCAAACGTATTATCTGCTACCGCCAATAACTGATGCGCTTTAGCAATTTTGCCAACCTGTGCTAAATCAATTAACTTCAACATCGGATTAGTTGGTGTTTCTATCCAAATCATCCGCGTTTCCGGCAAAATGGCGCGCTCAATTTGAGCGGCATCGGTCATATCAACAAAAGAAACACGTAAACCCGCTGAACGTTTACGTACACGTTCAAAAATGCGGTAAGTCCCGCCATACACATCATCGCAAACGATGACATGATCACCCGGATTTAATAGCTCTAAGGTGGTCGCAATCGCCGCCATACCGGAAGCAAAAGCAAAGCCTGCTGTACCCTCTTCCAAAGCGGCGACGCATTGTTCATAAGCATAGCGCGTCGGATTTTTTGTGCGGGAATATTCATACCCTTTATGTTGTCCTGGGCTGTGTTGCACATAAGTGGAAGTGGCATAAATCGGTGTCATGATCGCACCGGTAGTGGGATCAGGTGTTTGGCCAGCATGAATCGCTAAAGTAGCTAACTGATAATCGGTTTTTTTAGACATATATTAGATTAAACCCTTTTTAGATAAATCCTTGTTCTTTCATCCAAGTATTATTCGCAAATTTAGTTAAATAATTGCGAATGCTATCCGGTAAAATGACTAAGCATTTTTGGCCGGGTTGCAATGATTGAGCAGCCTGTAATGCGGCCCAAACTGCCGTGCCAGAGGAACCACCAATCAATAAGCCTTCTTGGCGAATTAAACGTCGTGCAGTAATAAAAGATTGTTTATCACTTACTTTGATGTATTCATCGATCAAGCTGTTATCTAATACCTTGGGGATAAAGTCGTAACCAATGCCTTCCACTAAATAAGGATGCACTTCCGTGCCGCCGCCTAAAATAGAACCCTCAGGATCTGCACCGATAATTTTAATTTTCGGCAATTTTTCTTTTAATTTTTTAGCAACGCCGGTGATGGTACCACCGGTACCAACACCCATCACCACCATCGCTAAATCTGAGTCCATGTCATCGATAATTTCTTGGGCGGTGGTTTCATAATGAATCATTGGGTTAGCAGGATTGGTATATTGATCAAGAATATGCGCGTTCGGCAATTCTTTTTGTAAACGCTTTGCTAAAGAAATATGACTATCTGGCGCATCCCATTTTGCTTCGGTCGGGGTACGATAAATCGTTGCGCCTAATGTTTCTAATACCACTTCTTTTTCGCGGCTCATTTTTGCCGGCATGGTAATAATGATGTGATAGCCTTTTACTGCGCCTGCCATGGCAAAACCAATGCCGGTATTACCAGAAGTGGCTTCAATTAATGTATCACCTGGCTTGATGAGACCGGCGGCTTCTGCTTGTTCAATCATTTTTGCGGCAATCCGATCTTTTACTGAGCCGCCTGGATTTAAAAACTCGCATTTACCATACAGTTCGCAGGGTAAATCGCGGCCGACGTGGTGTAAGCGCACAATCGGAGTATGACCAATGGCATCGAGAATCGTATTCAGCAGCATAAAAACCTCTAAATCTAAAAAGTACGTTTTAACAATAAATAAACACTCATGACAAAGAATAAGATAAACCAGAGCAGTGACCATTCTGCCATGTTTAAGAATAAAAATGACCAACCGCGCTCGGTACATTCTGCACTGCCAACAAAAACTTTTTGTATGACTTCTTGCAAAGGCAGTGCTTGTAGCATGTATTCTAAGCTAACACCGCATTCGCTGTTGTGAGCGGGTGGAAAATGCTGCAACCAAATTTGCCGGCCAGAGAAGAATAGACCAAAAATTGCGCTTATTAGCATAAGCGTATTAATCAGCATGCGTGCCAATAGTTTGCTACTCAATAACAGGCCAAATAAACAAAAGATGCCGAATGCAGCAAATGCAAAACGCTGTAACGTACATAATGGGCAAGGTATGAAGCCAGCAAAACATTGTAAATAAATGCTGATACCCAAGATTAAACCAGCAATCACAAAACCTAAAAAATAAATAAAGCGTGTCGACATAAGTATGTTCCATTATCAAATTTTAGAAGTATTGACAGAATCAATGAGAGCCGCTTTCTGCAAACCAATTTTGTAAGATTAATTGTGCAGCCACTCGATCTACTTCCCCTTGCTGTAATGCCTTATAGCCGCCATGGGCAAATAGACGTTCACGCGCATCTTTGGTGGTTAATCGTTCATCGATTTCATATACGGGTAAATCATAACGTGTTTTTAACTGTTTAACAAAATCACGAACTTGTTGTGTCAAAGGTTGATCAGTCCCATCCATATTGAGTGGGATACCTACTACTAACGCATCTGGCTGCCATTTGTCTAGTAATTTGGTGATTGTTTCCCAATCGGGGGTACCGGCTTTCGCTGAGATGGTGTTCAGCGGCCGGGCAGTTTGGGTCAATGTTTGACCAATCGCCGTGCCAATGCGTTTAGTGCCATAATCAAACGCGATTAAAATTTTAGGGGTGGGATTCATAACTATTTTTCTGTGTGTTTTTTTCTAAGTTCTAAGTCTTTTAATTGAATGAGTAGTGTACAGACAAA
>DATAXC010000086.1:0-7654 GCA_036266895.1 Gammaproteobacteria bacterium | reverse complement strand
ACAACGCCCGTCACACTTTGTCCCCTAAATACCCATAGCCAAACAATACGATCATCTTTGATTCATCCACTCCTAACTATTTCTAATTTCGCCTAACTCAATCATTGCAAAAAAAAAATTGGCTGCCTATAATGTTGTTATTCACCTGCACGTATTAAAAATAAAAATTTATATATTAAATTTTAGGTGAAGTTACATCCAAAAGATGAACATATTTTTTTCTATATTGTAGTATTTGTATTTTTTTATATCAGGTTTTAATGTAAAACATGCTAAACGAAAGCAAGAGAACTTTTCAAATTACTTGAGTTTATCGGTAAGACGGGCATATTTCGCGCAGCAAAGATTGCTAATCAGCGAAGTAAGCTAAGGGAAAGCGTAATGCAGTTTGCATGTAAGGTAAGGACACAATCGATTACGCAAGAAACATATCGAACGCATCTGTACTTCAATTCTTTTGTTTCTAATAATTTGATTTATTATTGCGTACTCACCAATCAGCGAGGGTTGCTGCGTATTAACAAAAGTTGGAGAGATGGCTGAGCGGTCGAAAGCGGCGGTCTTGAAAACCGTTGAGTCCTTTGGGCTCCGGGGGTTCGAATCCCTCTCTCTCCGGTCAATCAAAATGAATCTATATTAGGGGACTGCATTGATAAAAGTTCTACTCGTCGATGACCATGATTTAGTACGAATGGGGATCAAGCGCCTTTTGCAAGATGTGAAAGGATTGAGTGTGGTGGGTGAGGCTAGCACTGGTGAAGAAGCGGTGGCGTTAGCCAAAGACCTCATGCCAGATGTTGTTATTATGGATGTGAATATGCCTGGTATTGGCGGTTTAGAAGCAACCCGTAAAATGATGCGGCACAATCCTGATATTAAAATTTTAGCTCTCACTGTTTATGCAGATGAACCTTATCCTTCAAGATTATTACAAGCAGGCGCCAGTGGTTATTTAACTAAAGGTTGTGACCCTGAAGAAATGATTCGTGCTATCCGCGTGATTAAAGCGGGTCAACGTTATATTAGTCCAGCGATTGCACAACAAATTGCAATCAAGCGTTTCAGTAAAGGTGAAGAATCGCCATTGGATATTTTATCAGAACGCGAATTACAAATTATGTTGATGATTACTCAGGGGCAAAAAGTACAAGATATTTCTAAGAAACTGTGTTTAAGCCCGAAAACGGTGAATAGTTATCGTTATCGTATTTTTGAAAAACTAAATATTCATAGTGATGTCGAATTGACATTGTTGGCCGTGCGCTTAGGGATGGTTGATGGGACTAAGGTTGAGAGTGAGTAGTTAGTAGTCAATAACCGGTCGCTCCCTTGTGAGGGAAGCTAGGGGGGACCCATTTCCATGTCCCTTGACTTTCCATCTATTCTCCTTGAAAATTTGGGTGTAGGCCCCAATTTTTCAAGGAGAAATATGCGTAGACCCTATTATTTGGATAAAATTTCAACACTTACTGCGCAATTTCCAGCGGTCTGTTTACTTGGCCCACGTCAAGTAGGTAAGACTACTTTAGCCCAAACCTATGCTGATCATTTATCGTCACATACACCTATGCATTTATTCGACTTAGAAAAAGCCGAAGACGTCAATATATTAAGCCAACCCCATCTCGCATTAGCCTCGTTGGAAGGATTAATTATTATTGATGAAATTCAACAACGGCCTGATTTATTTCCTGCATTACGTGTATTAATTGATCACCAACAAAAAAAACAATCCTGGTTGCTCTTAGGTAGTGCATCACGAGATTTATTGCAGCAAAACTCTGAAACATTAGCGGGCCGTATTGCTTATTTGGAAATTTCACCTTTTGATTTTACTGAAACAAAAGAAGAAACTTTGTTATGGCTGCGTGGTGGCTTTCCTAAAGCTTATTTAGCTGCCGATGAGGCGGCTAGTTATGAGTGGCGCCGCCAATATGTTAAAACCTTTTTGGAGCAAGATATCCCTAATTTAGGTATTCGTATTGCTCCTTTAAATTTACGTCGATTTTGGATGATGTTAGCGCACTATCATGGCAATATTTTTAACGCGGAAGAGTTATCTCGTGCATTAAATCTGAACAACAAAAGTATTCGTCATTACTTGGATATTTTAACAGATACATTTATGATAAGGCAGTTACAGCCTTGGTGGGAAAATATTAGCAAACGTCAGGTTAAATCGCCAAAAATTTATTTTCGTGATAGTGGATTATTGCACTACTTACTAGATATTGAAACGGAAGCATTATTGCAGCGCCATCCCAAATTAGGCGCTTCTTGGGAAGGTTTTGCCTTAGAAGAAATCATTCGTTGCCGACGATTTGAGGCAGAAAATTGTTATTTTTGGGCAACGCACGCTCAAGCAGAATTGGATTTATTAGTATTTCATCAAGGTAAACGATTAGGTTTTGAGTTTAAATATAGTGACGCACCTAAATTGACTAAATCCATGCATATTGCATGTGAAGATTTGCATTTAGATGAATTATTCATCATTACACCAACGGCAAAAACTTATCATTTGGCGGATAACATTAAAGTAATGAGTTTACGAGACTATGCATTATCTTAAGGGCACCTGTAGTGTTACCTTTAATAGCGCTATCCCAACAGATCTCGACACACCCGCTCAAACACTTTCTTGATCACCTTCATTTTTTCTGGCGCAATAAAAATTGTATCATCCCCCGCAACAGTGCCTAGAATACCCATATCCAGCGCAGCTTTATCATCTAATAATCTTGCTACTAATTGTGCTGAACCGGGTGTAGTATGAATAACAATTAACGATTCGTTATGGGTAATGGTTAAAATTAAATGTTTTAATGAATCAGTTGGTGCGACTGGCAAATGCGCAGTCGCTAAGCGATAAACGGTTTGTTCGCCTTCGTTCATTTTAATCGCATTGAGTTTATGCAAAATACGTGAAATTTGTACTTGATTGATGTCAAATCCTTGTTTATGTAACGCTGTTTTTAAATCTTCTTGCGTACTGATCTTCTCTTTTTGTAATAAAGTTTGAATGGCTACTATTAAACGAGCATGATTTTTTTTATTCATGACTGCTCTGTTATAGTTAATTTTGTCATGTTGAATGCTGATCGAATCGTTTCTATCGCAAAATCAATATCTGCGGAAGTAATAATGTAAGGCGGTAAAATGCGTAATACACGGTCTGCAGTTACATTAATTAATAAACCAGCTTGTAAACAATGCTGCAATATTTGTTGAGGTTGTTGTGCTACTTCTATACCTAGCATTAAACCTGCACCGCGTATGGCTTTAATTTGTTCAGGATACGCTTTTTGCAACCCAGTCAGTTGTTGTAATAAATAGGTACTTAGTTTTTTTACCTGGGGTAAATAATTTTCTTGAATAACGGTTAAGTTAGCCAGTGCCGCATTGCAAGCAACGGGATTGCCGCCAAAAGTGGAACCATGATCACCCGGTTGCATAGCGTTCGCCACTTGTTCACGTGCGCATACCGCGCCTAACGGTAAACCATTGGCAATCCCTTTTGCCAAGGTAATAATGTCTGGTGTCACACCAACGGTCAGGTAAGCAAATAAATCTCCGGTTCGACCCACGCCACATTGAATTTCATCAAAAATTAACAGCACACCAAGCGCATCGCATTTTTTGCGTACGGCCGCCAATAATCCCGCTGGTGGCACATGAATACCGCCTTCCCCTTGAATTGGTTCTAACAAAACCGCTGCCGTTTGCTCATCAATCGCTGCGCAAAAAGCATCGCTATCATTCCAATCGCTATAACGAAAACCGCTGGGCAGCGGACCAAAACCTTCATGGATCGTTGGTTTTGCTGTTGCAGTTAGCGCACCCAAAGTGCGGCCATGAAAAGAACGATTAGCGGTTAAAATAATATTTTTTTCTTTATGACCTTGGCGCCATTGATATTTACGCGCCAATTTAATCGCCGTTTCAACTGCTTCAGCACCCGAATTACAAAAAAATACTTTGTCTAAGCCGCCATGCGTGACTAAAAAAGCCGCGAGCTCAATGCTAGGCGGTGAATAATATAAGTTTGAGGTATGCAATAATTTATGGGTTTGTTCCATAATCGCCTGGGTAACCAACGGATGTGCATGACCTAACGGTGTGCAACCAATGCCACTGACAAAATCTAAGTATTTTTTATTTTCTTCATCCCAAACAAAGGCGCCTTTCCCTTTGATGAGTGTGATCGGATAACGCGTATAAGTATTAAATAAATACTGATGTGCTTGTTGCGTGTAAATATTCATGTGATTAACGTTCCTACCCCGTGATCTGTAAATACTTCTAATAAAACACTATGCGGCATTTTACCATCTAAAATATGCGCGTTGGTAACCCCTTGTTCCAATGCGGTGAGACACGCTTGTAATTTCGGGATCATGCCGCCAACAATACGTTTTTCCTGTAACCACGTTCTAACCGTTTCGCAATTCACGGTGCTGATTTGCGTGCTGGGATCATGCAGATCGAGATAGACCCCATTCACATCACTCAATACTACTAATTTTTTTGCTTGCAATGCACCGGCAATTGCTCCAGCGGCAATGTCCGCATTGATATTGTAGGCTTGGCCGCCCTCATCCACGCCAATCGGTGCAATGACTGGTAGAAAACTAGCAGATAATAAGGTGTTAATGAAGCTCGGGTCAATCGCTTTAATCTCACCGACATAACCTAAGTCAACGGATTCGGTTTGTGCATTTGTTGTGCTATCGCTAGCAGTGCTGCCGGCTTTAACCACTTGTAAACAAGCGGCATCTTGACCAGATAAACCAACGGCTTTTACGCCTAATTGATTCAATGCGGTGACTAATGCGCGGTTGGTTTTTCCCATTAACACCATTTGTACAATTTCCATAGTTTCTGCATCGGTGACTCTTAAACCATTTGAAAATTGCGTTTTAATATTTAATCGATCGCAAAGCGCAGAAATATCCGGGCCGCCACCATGCACCACCACCATACGAATGCCGCAAAAATGCAGCAATGCAATGTCTTGCATCAGCGTTTGGATGTGTTTTTCATCAACCATCGCCGCACCGCCACATTTTACCACAAAGGTTTTGCCGTAAAAGCGGCGAATATAAGGCAATGCTTCAATTAAATGTGAAGCTTTAGTAAAAAGTTGCTGCATAAACTAACTCCGATACGATGCATTAATTTTGATGTAATCATAACTTAAATCACAACCCCAAGCCGTTGCTGCTGCTGGACCCTGATTTAATTGTACTTTGATTAAAATCATCGGTTGCGATAATGATTGTGCTGCGATCGTTTCATCAAAAGGCAGCGGCATACCTTGTTCTAATAAAGGTAAATCGGCTAGTGTAATACTTAATTTTTCTTGATCGATGGTGGCACCTGATGCACCTAATGCGCTAGCAATACGGCCCCAATTGGCATCACCGCCAAAAATAGCAGTTTTCACCAATGAAGAGCTGCAAACGGCTCGTGCCGCTACTTGTGCATCTGCTAGTGACTTTGCACCTGTTACCTGAACTTCGATTAATTTAGTGGCGCCTTCGCCATCTTGCGCGATTTGCTTGGCTAAATAAGTGCAGACGAATAATAAACCTTCATAAAAAATTGGCCAAGCCGGATCATCAATGCTGTTAATCGTTGGATGATTCGCCATGCCATTGGCTAATAGCAATACCATATCATTGGTAGAGCAATCGCCATCTACGGTAATCATATTGAAAGAAAGATTGTTGGCCTGGGTTAGCGCTTGTTGTAAAGCTTGCGGTACGATCACTGCATCAGTGGTGATGAAACCTAACATGGTTGCCATATTTGGATGAATCATGCCGGAACCTTTGGCAATGCCGCCGATACGCACTGGTTTGCCATGTAAATTAATTTCAATCGCGATACTTTTAGGAAAAGTGTCAGTGGTCATGATTGCGCAAGCGGCTGCATTGCCATCAGTTGTCAATTGCGTTGCAGCAGTCGTAATGCCATTCACTATTTTTTCTATCGGTAACGTGACGCCAATCACACCAGTGCTGGCAACACCGACTAATGCCGGATCAATCTGTAAACTTGCGGCAGTGGTATTCGCCATTTGTTTAGCATGTAATTCGCCAAGTTTACCGGTACAAGCATTAGCGTTACCACTGTTCACGACAATGGCTTGCAATTGTTGCTGTTGCGCCAGATGGGTTTGCGTAAGCGTAACAGGTGCTGCTTTCACTTGGTTCAGCGTAAATACGCCTGCTGCAACCGCCGGACATTCGCTATAAATTAAAGCAAGATCCGGTTTTTCACGGTTTTTTCGAATGCCCGCGCAGATACTGGTCGCTAAAAATCCTTGTGGCGCACAAATATTGTTGTCGATGATGTTCATGGATAAATGCCTCCGCCATTTTGTAATCCGGTTGTTTCGGGTAATTGGAACATAATATTCATATTTTGTATCGCTTGACCGGCAGCGCCTTTCAGTAAATTATCAATAGCGCTAATGACAATTAACCGCTGCGTGCGAGTATCGACATGGACGCTGATGTCACAAAAATTGGTGCCGCGCACTTGTTTGGTTTGTGGATTAGTGTGTGTCGTTGTATACAAACGAATAAACGGCTCATCTTGATAAGCCTGTTGATAAATAGCGTGTACGGCTTGTTGTGTCAATAGTGTATTTAATTTGAAATAAGCAGTGACGGATAATCCGCGCACCATTGGCACTAAATGCGGTGTGAATTGAATGGTAATCGGTTGTTGCGCAATCGCTGTCAGTGCTTGTTCGATTTCTGGCGTATGCCGATGAATACCGCCCACTTGATAGGGTGAGAAGTTTTCTGCCACTTCACCATAATGACTTTGTAAGGCGAGTTTACGCCCCGCACCAGATAAACCCGATTTTGCATCAAAAATGCAATCGCTAGGTGAAATAATACCAGCAGCGAAAGCGGGTAGGGCAGCTAAAATACTCGCTGTAGGATAGCAACCAGGATTAGCTAACAAAGTGGCTTGTTGAATTGCTGCACGATAACCCGCTTCTGGTAAACCATATACCGCTTGTTGAAGTAATGAAGCGGAGGCAGGTGTAGTCTGATACCAATGTTGATAGTCATCAGCGCTTTTTAAGCGAAAATCAGCGCCTAAATCGATTACTTTTTTGCCCTGGGCTAATAAAGGTGGAACAATGTCAATCGCATGTCCATGCGGCAAAGCCATAAATAATACATCACAATCGGCCGCTAAAGTCGGTGAAAATTGTTCACCGATTAAGCTGGTTTGTTGCTGTAAATGTGGATAAATGTGTGGAATCGGCTGACCGACATGCGATTCAGTAAAAGCATGCGCCACCGTGACTGCTGGATGTTGTTGTAATAGGCGTAATAATTCTATACCTGTATAGCCTGTTGCGCCTAAAATGCCGGCTTTAATCACTTTCATCATTAGAAAAGAACTCCTTGCTTTTTGAAGTTGAGAAGTGTATAAATATACATTGTATTGTATATTTATACAATAGCTAATTGAGATGTTTATTGAGCCGGCGTGTTGAAATGACCCCTCACCCGCCGCTGCGCGTCGGCCTCTCCCACAAGGGGAGAGGCGGTGCTACGAAATAGTTGTTTGCCTCTTCCCTTGCGGGAGAGGCGGTGCTACGAAATAGTTGTTTGCCTCTTCCCTT
>DATAXC010000274.1:0-2801 GCA_036266895.1 Gammaproteobacteria bacterium | reverse complement strand
TCACCCGTTTTTAAACTGGCTAAAATAAAATAAGCTGGTAAAATCACGGGTGTTAATTCCAGTTTATTAGTTGCACCCACTACAGCATTTTTACCAACTGGTGTAAATCGATAATTAGTACGTTCTGGATAAAATGCTAATAACCAATCACCCTCTAGCACCGCACGTTGTTTGGCTTGTAAAATGGATTTTTCTGCGGTTGATGTAATAGATAATAATCCAGAAGAATGATCAACTTGGTAAATATCAATTTGTTGTTGGATAACGTGATGAACAGAAATTTTATCTGTCTCTATTTCTGCTAACCGATCACCCGTTTCAATAAATAAAGGACGTGAATGGTTTATAAAAGAAGTTCGATATAAATCTTTTTTAAAAGAAAAGCCATCCATTTTTTGTGTGGCTGGCAAATTTAAAATATCTAATATAGTAGGCGTGATATCTAACAAAGAACTTAGATTGCTGGTTTTACGAGGTGCAAGCATTGGCTGTGATGAATTATTTGAAGAAACCGGATTAGGGGTTTTTCCAAATCGCTGCATAGCTAATAAAATACGATGTTGCGATAAACTCAATACGTCCGTACCTTGGCCGTAAGAAGTATTAATAGAAAAATTACGCGGTAAATTCAAACTATGATGAGATGCTGCGCTTAACTTGTAAACACTTACCCATTTCATTTGTTGCGGATCACCCTGATAACGTTCTTTTGATATTAAACGATCACCTAATAAACCCAGACCGATACCATGATCAGATAAAACAATCACCCAGCTATTTTTTAATAAACCTATATTTTCTAACAGCAACAATAAATGATTAAATTGTTGATCTAATGTTGCAACGCTTTGACGGTAAGTCTCCGGTAATGTCAGTGCATTATTAGGCTGTGCTTGTGCCCAAGTATAAGGCCAATGTGCAAGACATAAATGAATCGCTAAAAATAACGGTTTATCTGGTGAATGCGCTAAACCTGATTTTAGTAATTGTAAAAAAGAATCGGGCTGATAAGTGATCGCAGCAGCTCGATTCCCATAATTATAAGGAAACAACCATTTTCCAATCGGTAAATTAATTAACAAATTACTTAAAGGATAATCACTTAATCCACTGAGTAAAAAATCATTGATGCCCATGCGCGGGCCGATAATACGTTTAAACCCATATTGTTTGGTAATATTGCTAAAGCGTTTTTCATCGGTCGCATAAATAGTTTCATAACCGGTTTGTTGTAAATAATTAGCTAAGGTTTTTTGCGGAGCGAGCGATGTAGGCTGGGTCAAATTTTGTCGTGCTTGGTGATGTTTGGGGTATTGTCCAGTTAAAATGCTCAACCAAGCCGGAAAAGTGCGTGCTAATGGCGTATAGGCATTGGTAAAAGTGACCGCTTCTTGTAAAAAATGATCGATATGTGGGGTATGGTTTTGAGGGCCACCAAAATAGCCAGTAAAATCTGGGCGTAGTGAATCCAGTCCAATGATAATGATATTTGGCTGCTCATGTGCTGTAAAACGTGTAAAACCAATTAAAACTTTTTCATAACTAGTATGTAACGTGAGGATGCTGAACAGGATTAGAAAAAAACAACCTGTTTTAGCTACTGCGCCATGCAGATGTCGCGTAAACAATGCCAGATAGGCAAAAAAAGTATTTGCGAATACGTAAGCAAGTAAAATGGCGAATAACATTTGTCGGTTAGTTTCTATGGGTAGCCATGCTGTGACTAATACCGAAAAAGATGAAGTAGGAAAATAATATTGATTTAGTAAAAAAATCATGACGCAACCAATAAACCAATGAACGATACCGAGTAAATAAGTTATTTTATCTGGTAGATGGAATAATTGACCGGTGGCGATTGTGGTAAACCAAATCCAGCTGATAAATAGTAAATAAGCAAGCAATTGGATGGTTAAATAGAACAATATTGGCAGATAAATATTGGAGTAGGTAATGGCCTTGAGTATTTCACCATGTGAAACGGAATAAAATAATTCAGAGAGATGATTGTGAATAAAGTAAAATGAAAGTTGCGCACTAATGAACAGTAATGTGAGACAGATTAAAAATTTAAATAAACGTGATTTTATGTTGGTCATGGTGAGTTGGTTCGCAGTAGAAAATGCTCAGTTTGCTATTATTGATATTGTTAGCTATGCTTCGCAACATAAATCACATGGATAATGAGAAATATTTTGAACAATAATCAATCGTTTGTTGTGCATGCCCATGATCAATTTTTTCGTACTGTGATGGCAGATCAACGTGTTGCTTGTGATTTTTTAATGGCCTATTTGCCCAAAGAAATGAGTCAGGTGATTGATTGGAAAAAATTGGAATTACAGCAACGTTCATACATTGATGAAGTTAGAAAAGAATCAATCGTCGATGTTTTGTATAAAACAAAGATAAATGAAAAAGAAGCATACCTTTATTTGTTACTAGAACATCAAAGTACACCTGATGAATTAATGCCCTTTCGCTTGCTCAAGTATATTTGCGCCATTATTGATCAGCATCTAAAAGTTACAAAGGAAAAATTTTTACCTTTAGTTTATCCAGTAGTAGTTTACCATGCTGATCGACCTTATCCTTATTCAACAGATATTAAGGACTTAGTTGATGCGCCGAAAGAATTAATAGAACATTATTTTTTAAAGCCTTTTCAATTGATTGATCTAGGTCAGATAAAAGATGAAGAATTAAAAGCACATACTTGGTCTGGCGTGATGGAATTTGCCTTAAAACATGTATTTGCTCGAGATTTATTGCCGCACTTGCAAGATGCTATCGAGCTTTTT
>DATAXC010000071.1:0-6873 GCA_036266895.1 Gammaproteobacteria bacterium | reverse complement strand
AAATTTTGCGCCAGCAATCAATGAACCCAAATCGAGCGATAATAATTTTTTATCGCGCAATCCTTCTGGTACTTCGCCATTAATGATGCGCTGTGCCAACCCCTCGACAATCGCTGTTTTGCCGACACCAGGTTCGCCAATTAATACTGGATTATTTTTAGTACGGCGTTGTAAGACTTGAATGGTACGGCGAATTTCCATATCACGGCCAATCACCGGATCGAGCTTACCTTGTGCGGCTAACACGGTTAAATCGACGGTATATTTGCTTAGCGCATTACGTTGGTCTTCTGCATTCGGATCTGACACAGTTTGTCCTCCTCGCTCTTCGTCAATCGCTTTTTCTAATGCGGTTTTATTGGCACCGCATTGCCGTAAAATATCGCCTAAGGTGCCGTTATCCTCTAATGCCGCTAACAAAAACAATTCACTAGAAATATATTGATCTTTGCGTTTTTGCGCGATTTTATCCATTAAATTTAAAATGCGATTTAATTCATTCGAGACATGCACATCACCACCAGTACCTTCGACCTTTGGCAAACGATTGATGGCATCATCTATTTGTGTACGCAGTGCAGCGAGATTGACGTTGGCTTTGGTGAGTAATATGTTAATGCCGCTGCCTTCTTGATCAAGCAACGCTTTCATCACGTGGACGGCTTCAATAACCGCGTGATCTTTACCGAGAGCGAGTGATTGGGCATCCGCTAATGCCATTTGAAATTTGCTAGTAAACTTATCCATGCGCATGTGCTTGACCTCGGGTGAATAATTCAACTTCATTATTAAAACATGAGGACAAATCCTTATTATTCAAGGATAACATAAGAGAGGACATTTCGGCGCTAAATTGTATTAATTTAGGACAATTAAAACATTGGAAAACCGATTTATTAATTCTTAACCAATTGCGCTGATTTTATTGCTTTCGCACCCTGGTTCATTCTATCAGGCGATACCTCACCGGCATAAGCGCTATAACGCACTTGGTAGACCCCATCAGTACCATTGAAAACTTTACCGACTTGCTTTTGATTGGTATCACTAGGACAGCCAAATATATTTAATTGATAAACGAGGCTGTGCGAAGTCTGGCTAAGGATTTTAGCATCTACTTGCTGGCAATATTGCTTTGCATGGGCAAATTCTTTTTCCGTTAAACTTTTTGCTGTTTCACCGGGTGAACTATTATGCGTAACCATGAAAATATTAATCGCTTCTCTCCAGTTAGAATCATTTTGATCCACAGGGACAAAGTTAACTTTATAGCCTTGCGCAGCGTTGATGTGATCGATTCTATGCCATGCAGCACTCCCACCTGGAAATTGCAATGCTATTTTCTGTTGGCTAGACACTTGGTAACCAGCAGCGCCTTTTGTTCCCTGGGCTGATTGAGAGGTATCAGTAGCATTCATGTTATTCGTACAGCCTACTATCAATATGCTCAAACAAACAGGTATTGCCTTGCGTGAAAGTGAAAGAGTAATCATTACGGTTGCGCTCCTTATGAGAAGATAAAATTTAGTTTGGACGCTGGGCAAAACGCAGCGTACCCATCGTCATCCGCTTCTGTTAATAATACAACATAATCATACAGAATATGGTATTAACTTAAAGAGCAGCTTGCATGTTTTTAAATAGTGGACTAAACTAGACTTAGTCAACTATAAAAGAGATTTTTTATGCGCACTGTTAATATTCATGATGCAAAAACACACTTTTCCCAACTGGTAGATACTGTCATGCAAGGGAAAACCATTATTATTGCTAAAGCTGGGAAACCAGCAGCAAAACTCTGCCCCATTACGCCTTCGCAACCCAAACGGCGTTTTGGTGTACTAAAAGGCAAAATAATGATAGCCGATGATTTTGATGCTCCTTTACCGGATGATCTTTTATCTGATTTTGAAAATTAAAGGGTTAAAAAGTGAAAATATTATTAGATACGCATATTTTCTTATGGTGTACACGCGATGATAAGGAATTATCTAAAAAAGCGCGTTCTATCATTTGCGAAGCAACAGAAGTTTATGTAAGTAGTGCCACCATTTGGGAAGCAGTAATCAAAGTTAATTTGGGAAAGTTAAAAGTTAATATTGAAGAATTAGTAGATGCTATTACTATTAGTGGATTTACTGAATTACCTATGAGTGCCAAACATGCTGCTACTGTCTTGCAATTACACAACCTACATTGCGATCCATTTGATCGCATTTTACTTGCACAAGCTATGAGTGAACCATTAAAATTTGTAACTGCGGATTCACTATTAAAAAATTATTCCGACCTGGTAGAAATTGTTTAGGAAAAGGCCAATAAAGCCTATTAAATCTAACTTTTTTATTACGCTCTCGAGCTGGTGGATACTCTGTTAGCGTCACCATCACCTTTCGATTCTTTTTCCAACAAACTAGAATCAGCAGCAGCGAGAGCTTTAGTTAACTCTCTAGCTAATTGGCTATTATTCGTAAAAAAGTATCCAAAAATCCCTTCATGTTGAATATGAGTAATGTGTTTTGACACTGCTGCTCGCAAGCTTTCATCAGTTATTTCTTTGCTATTCAAAAGATTCAAAATTGATTTTAATCTCTCAACTCTTTTTAAATGACCATCTCTATTGGAAGAAAAATTAACATATCTTTCTATAGAAAATAGCACTTCTTTTTGCAATGGTATCATTGGTTGTTTTTTTTGATCTTCAATTAAATTTAAAATTTCCTTAAACTGACCAAGATCTTTATTGTTTCCATATTTTTTATTTATTTTAGTTTCGATACTAGCGCTCTCTTTTTTCAATCCACAATTAATATCAATCAACCCATCAAAACTGCCATTAAATTTTGTTAACATCAATAATGCATCTTCACATTTAATAATCAATTTATCGGCATATTTACTATGATTTCCTTGTTTCTTTAAATAATTTAATACCTTTAACTGTTTATTTAATTCTTCCCGATGCTGTATATGGTTGCTCTCTTGTTCTTCAATCATTGATAACAATGCTTTTTTATTCATAGCATGATTTTCTTTACGACGAAAAGCGACTATATTTACAGTATTAATAAATTCTTTAATCGCTTCAGGACTATCTTCTGGTAATTCACCAATCGCCTCCTTTAAGGATTGCAACAATTCTTCTTTTCCTCTCTTATTCTTTTCCAACTGACCTAAATTTACTTTAGAAAAAATGTCTTGCTGCTGTGGTTCTTTATTTGCACCAAGGAAATGCCCACGAAAAAAATATCCTATGATAGGAAAATCTGCCAAAATACCTGTATGCGCCGCAACAGCTGACTGTTGAAGCAAATTTTCACGTTTGTTTAAATCTATATCATAATACGCTTGCTTACATTGCTCCAAACGAAGCGCATTACAGACTTTAAAAATTCTGTTGTGCTTTTCTCGCACAGTAACTGCTAGATTATGCGCCATCTGAATATTTGCAAAGACAGCCGTTTCATTTTTGTTTTGATATGCGTTTAATCGAATATCTTCAATCACTTTAATAGCATCTGTCGATGTGCAACGTTTCGCAGGATCTTGTAATGTTAATCTTTTTGCTACTTGAACAATTTTATCTTTTATTTCTGGTTCGACTATAGCACTTGCTGAATCTAACAAGTCTTCAATAACTTTTCCCGCCGCATAATTATCTAACGACACAGCAACCTTTAATGGCTCCTCATACCGACCTTTCCATTCAGGGGCTAAGTAATTCAGCGTGCCTACCGTATAAGCAAATTCATCAATAAATTTTGGTTCGCCAAAATCAATAATCGTTAATTTCTCGTTTTCAGCATCATATAAAACATTTTCTGGTTTCAAATCACGATGGCTTACGTCTAGCTGCTGATATTTTTCCACTGCCAACAAAAACAATAAAATAATCTTGAATAGCTGATCTTGTGTCAAGTTTTTTTTATCCATCATGATAGATCTCAACGTTTCTCCTTCTACAAACGGCATGACTATTCCTTTGAATGTACCAGTCACTTGCACTTTCTTACCGCTGGCGTTAGTCTCTTCAACCGTATCTTCAAAATCTACTAATGATTTATAACGTCCTTCTGAAACCAAGTTACTAATTAATATTTCTTTTTTCAGATTATTTACTTGTTCATTTTTTTTAGCGATAGTTTTAGGAGAAGCTAGATCATCTTCTAAAATTTCTACAAATTTTACTAGCCGTAACTTTGGTTTTTTCTTACCCGATTTACTTTTTTCTTCTTTCAACCTAAAAATCGTCGAGTTACCATCACACTGCACTTCTGTTTCAAATAGCTTATTTTTAAATTTAACTGATTTTTCAATATCAACATTGCTCCTTCTCCGGCGTTTTTGCACCAGAATTTCTTTTACTTCAGGAGGTAATGTTTGCGCATATTTACTACCTAATCTAGTCATTTCATTCTCCGCGTATGCTTTTTCTATATAATTCAATAATTCAACATTTATTAATCTTTATTATTAGTATAGATGATATGAGCTTAACGAATAGTTAAGGGGTCCAAGTCTTAATAGCAACCTGATCTCCTAATGTACTTGCATTCTCTCTCATATTAGTATATACTTTTAAGTATATACCAATATGAGCACACACCAATGAAAACAGCAAAATTATTCATCAATGGCCATAGTCAAGCCATAAGGTTACCTAAAGAATTCCGCTTTGAGGGAGAGAAAGTATTCATTAAAAAAGTAGGAAAAACAGTTATTTTATTGCCCATACAAAATCCATGGGAACCATTATTTAATAGCCTCGCGAAATTTTCTAGTGATTTTTTAGATAGCAGAGAACAACCAGAACAACAAACAAGGGAAGATATTTTTTCATGAATTATATGCTTGATATTAACACTTGTATTTATATTATAAAAAAACATCCCCCAAATGTAATGAAAAAATTTGCTTCCCTTAAAATAGGAGAAATATGTATTTCTTCTATTACAATGGCTGAATTAATGTATGGCGTATATAAAAGCCATCATCAAGAAAAAAATCGACATGCGTTGCAAGAATTCACTTCGCCCTTAGAAGTGCTACCATTTACCGAAGAAGTTGCCACGCATTACGGTCATATACGCGCTTACCTTGAAAAGAAGGGAACCCCTATTGGTGCATTAGATCTTATGATTGCCGCACACGCACAGCAATCCAATTCAATTTTAGTCACTAACAATAAAAAAGAACTTTCTCGTGTAGTTAATTTAAAAATAGAAAATTGGGTACATGCTTAATCAAAATAATTTAGTTAATTGTTATAACATCTTATATACCCATTACTCTTGAAAATGCGAATGATGGTTCTATTTTTTCTTCTAAACTTTGCATTGCTTGCATTGCTGTAGGTCTATTGGTTGGATTTAAATCCCAACAGCGCTTAATGATCTGTTGAAATGACAGCGGATAATTTGTTGGTATAGGGTCTCTTTTACCTTGAGATGTACACTCTTCTATATATTGCAAATCTTTACCTTTAAATGGAGTAACCCGAGCCAATAGCTGCCAAAGAATTACTCCAGCACTATAAACATCAGCTTCTTTTGAATAACTTGCACCTTTTTTAAGTAGCTCTGGCGCCCGCCATGATATAGTTCCTATGTTTTTATCTTTTACTCTGTCTGTGTCAAATCGCGACATACCAAAATCTGCTATCTTTGCTTGCTTTGTTTTAGTCAACAATATATTTGAGCTCTTTAAATCTCGATGTAAAACAGATGGTGTTTGATTATGTAAAAAAGCCAGTGCGCGTAAGATATCCTTCGCAATCTCTTTCCGCAATTCCCAGGATATTTTTTCTTCAGAAAGCAAATACGTACGAAGATCGCCACCTTCCATTAATTCCATCACTAGATAATAATGTTGCACTTCCAGTTGCCTCTTCAAGGTAATCGCTAACAGTTTTACAATATTTTGATGATCTAGGCCAATCATTATTCTAGCTTCATGCTTATATTCTTGCTCGTCAGTAAGGCGCTTAACCGCCACTTTTTTTTCTTTCCATTCAGCTTCATATACAAAACCAAAAGCGCCTTTTGCCAAAAATTTACCAAGCTTTACTTGATCAAAAGGAATTTCCAATGCTTTGCATGAGTCGTTGCACTCAGCATCGGGTGATATCGATTGCGATTGAATAGGAAGGCTAGATAAATTGCGTTTAGGTGTTGGTTGTTGATCTCTTTCCTGATGGGGATAGGGATGGGTATGGGATTGCGTAGAAAACATACCTAGGCGGCCAACTGGCTGCCGTGGAAGCATTATTGGATCTGGCAATATACCATTTGTGTATATGTACCGAAATTGAGGAGATTTGCGAGCATTCACAACTGCTCTCCAATAAACTTCAACTTTTTGATTAATATATAATTTTCATGGGTCGTCCGCGATTCGAACGCGGGACCAACGGGTTAAAAGCCCGCTGCTCTACCGGCTGAGCTAACGACCCATTCAAAACAGAGCTAAAGCGGTATATTACTCATTTTAAAGAAAAGAGCAATGGCAAGAATTGAAAGTAAAGAAGCTTTTTTGAATTCCAATAAAAACATGTTATAAATAATATGTTATATGCTAATTTAAATTTTAAAGGCCTAGGCAAAATCACTGCTTTTGAAACCTATCGGGATGAATTGGCATTGCATTAAACCGTAAGCTTATTTTTGTCACAGCAAACACGAAAGAATTTGAGCGTGTTATTGGCTTGCAATTAGAAAATTGGCGGTAGCATCATCAAGCACTGTGACTATACCCAAAGCGTTTCAATTTTAGGTGTTTAAAATAACAGATTGCAAGAGATTGGAAAGTTTTTTTATCGATTAAAACTACCACGAGCATTGTGAGATGGAGGTAATTCTACAATTTGCTCGGATA
>DATAXC010000051.1:0-10055 GCA_036266895.1 Gammaproteobacteria bacterium | reverse complement strand
CTGGAGTGTCTCGGGTTGCCGCTCATCGGCAAATTTATGCGTTATTTGATGATATGATACCGGAGCAGATTCATGCGTTGCGGATAGTTGTTACCCCAGCGCCTCCGCGGGCAAAATAAATACACCATCACCACCACGTTCAAACTCAGGCCAAATAAACGGCAGGGTAGGATAGTGTTTAATTAATGCTTCTTCACTATTACCCACTTCAACGACTAAAATACCATGTGGTTTTAAGTAGGTTTTCGCTTGGCGTAAAATATGCGTTACGATGTCTAACCCATGTTCCCCAGCCGCTAACGCATGGGCGGGTTCATGTAAATATTCTGCAGGCAGCCCGGCCATTTCACTCATACTGACATAAGGGGGATTGCTAATAATCACATCGTATTTTTTTGTCGGTAGTTCAGCAAATAAATCAGATTGAACCAGATGTACTTGTTCTTCTACGGCATGGCGCAACAAATTGATTTTAGCAACCGCTAAGGCATCGGTCGAAATATCGCTAGCATCTACTTGTGCTTGTGGGAAGAATTTTGCACAGGCAATCGCAATACAGCCGCTACCCGTACATAAATCTAAAATAGCAGTGGTTTCTTCTGGCGCAATCCAAGGTTCGAATTGCTGTTCTATTAATTCAGCTATCGGTGAGCGCGGGATTAATACCCGCTCATCAACATAAAAAGACATCCCGGCAAACCAAGCTTCATGGGTTAAATAGGGGAGCGGTAATTTTTTAGTAATGCGTTGATCGATTAAGGTGATTAATTGTAGTTGTTCTGCTTTAATCAAGCGCGCATCTAATACATGCATGGGGCTATTATGTGGCAGATGCAAGGTGTGCAATACCAAAGCCGTTGCTTCATCCCAGGCGTTGTCAGTGCCATGGCCATAGACCAGGCCTGCTTCAGTAAAGCAGCTGGCAGCAAAGCGGATAAAATCACGAATAGTATAAAGTTCAGGATGCGTGTTCATGGTTTTTAACTTAAAATGAATCAGCCTATTATATACCTAGAAGCGAGTATTTATAAATGAATAAAATCGATCATATTCAAACCACCTTAAAACAGGCTGAGTGTCTATATAGTACGGCTGAGGTTGAAGAAGCGCTCAATCGGCTGGCGCAAGCTTTGACCGAGAAGTTAAAAAATGAAAATCCATTGATTTTATGTGTGATGACCGGCGCATTAATTCCAACCGGCCATTTACTGACACGATTACATTTCCCTTTACAATTAGACTATATTCATGTGACCCGCTATCGTGGCGAAACACGTGGCGGCGATTTGCATTGGTTAGTGTCACCGCGGCAAAGTTTAGAAAATCGTACGGTATTAGTAATTGATGATATTATGGACGGTGGGTTGACGTTATCGGCTATTATTGATTATTGCCATCAAGCGAAAGCTAAAGCGGTATATTCAGCAGTGATGGTAAATAAAAAACGGCAGCGTGAACCTGGCGTGCATTTTGAACCTGATTTTATTGGGTTGACGACACCAGACAAATATTTATTTGGTTTTGGCTTGGATTATGAAGAATATTTACGTAACGTCCCAGGTATTTATGCCGTAAAAGAAAAGAATGCTGATGTTAAATAAGGATATCGCATGTTAGGACTCAGTTGTCTCATTGTTTTCGTATTGATTACACTCATACTTGCTTATCAGCGCGCATCATTAATTATTTGGACACTTTCTCTTGCCTTGCTACTTATTTTTTCTACCTATTTTATCGGTGTAACGGTTGCGGTTATTGTGAGTTGGCTGCTTTTCCTAGTCTTGTTTACGCCTTTAGTGATACGTCCACTCCGACGTCGTTGGATTAGTCGTCCTAGTTTAAATTTATTTCGTCGGGTAATGCCGACACTTTCTCGTACCGAGCGCGAAGCGATTGCAGCAGGGAGTGTGACATGGGAAGGGGACTTATTTCGTGGTGATCCAAATTGGCAAAAATTACTTTCTTTAGCGGCACCTAAACTGACCGAAGAAGAACAAGCTTTTCTGGATGGGCCGGTCGAAAAATTATGCTGCATGATTAATGATTGGGACATTACCCATAACCGTTTAGATTTGCCGGCAGAGATGTGGGCGTTTATTAAAGAAAATGGTTTTTTTGGATTAATTATTCCCAAACAATATGGCGGTAAACAATTTTCAGCTTATGCCCATTCACAAATTTTAGTAAAAGTCAGTAGTCGCAGTATTACCGTTGCATCTACCTTGGCTGTACCCAATTCATTAGGGCCAGCAGAATTGCTATTACATTATGGTACAGAAGAACAAAAAAATTATTATTTACCGCGGTTAGCGAAAGGGGGTGAAGTGCCTTGTTTTGCGCTTACGTCTCCTGATGCCGGTTCCGATGCGAGTGCGATGACGGATTATGGAATTGTTTGTCGTGGCGAACATGAAGGGCAAACCGTGGTCGGCATTCGTTTAAATTGGAACAAACGCTATATTACACTTGCACCGATTGCAACAGTGATTGGTCTTGCCTTCAAATTATATGATCCCGAGCATTTATTAGGTGAAAAAGAAGATATCGGTATTACTTGTGCTTTAGTACCGCGACAATTGCCTGGCATTACTATTGGTCGTCGGCATTTTCCGTTGAATACACCGTTCCAAAATGGTCCGCTGCAAGGTAAAAATGTTTTTATTCCGATTGACTGGATTATCGGTGGAGTGAAACAAGCAGGTAAAGGTTGGCGTATGTTAATGGAATGCCTTGCCGCTGGGCGCGCTATTAGCTTACCTGCCAATTCGCTGGGTGGTGCCAAAATGATTTGTTACACCACCGGCGCTTACGCCCGCATTCGCCGCCAATTTCATTTACCGATTAGTAGTTTTGAAGGGATTGAAGCACCACTGGCACGTATCGCAACGGCTACTTATCTCATTGATGCAGCCCGCTTATTGACGATAGGTGCTATTGATGCTGGAGAAAAACCAGCAGTCGCTTCAGCGATTATCAAATATCATGCCACCGAATTAGCGAGACAGATTGCTTGCGACGGCATGGATATTCATGGTGGCAAAGGCATTTGTTTAGGACCCAAAAACTATATAGGCCGCGGTTATGAATCTTCGCCAATTGGTATCACCGTTGAAGGCGCCAATATTTTGACACGCTGTATGATTATTTTTGGTCAAGGTGCGATTCGTTGTCATCCTTACGTCTTTGCCGAATTAGAAGCAGGGCGCGCGGGTGATGTAGTCGCTTTTGATAAAGCTTTTATGAAACATGGTGCATTTGTCATCAGTAATGTCGTGCGTAGCCTGGTATTAGGCTTAACCAGTAGTCGTATCGTCTGTACACCGCAAACCAAGACTAAACGCTATTTTCAACATGCAACCCGTTTTAGCTCAGCTTTTGCGTTAATCACCGATATGGCAATGCTTTGTTTAGGCAGTAATTTAAAGCGCAAAGAAGGCATTTCTGCGCGTTTAGGTGATATTTTAAGTTATTTATATCTATTGTCTGCTGCGTTAAAACATTATCATGAAGAGGGCGAGCCAGTAGAAGATTGGCCGATGATAGAATTTATCGCTGAGCATAGTTTGTTTCAAATACAAGAACAATTTATCGGTATTCTTGCTAATTTTCCTAATCGTTGCTTGGCATTTGTATTGAAACGCTTTATTTTTCCATTAGGTCAGCATTTCACTAAGCCGCGTGATCAATTAAATCATGCAATAACGCAGCTATTGATTGAACCAACGTCAACACGGGCACGGCTAACCGCCGGTGCGTTTTTATCGAATGTGCCGGAAAATGTATTGGCTGAGGTAGAGGATGCGCTAGTTAAAACCATTATCGCAGAACCCATTGATAAATTAATTCGCAGCGCAAAACGCGATGATAAAATCGTTGGTTATACATTAATAGAAACGGTGCAATCGGCCTTAGAAAGAAAAATCATTACCACCGAACAATTTGATATCGTGATGCAAGCCGAGGCCGCACGTCAAAGAGTGATTGCGGTGGATGCGTTTACGCCGGAAGAGTTACATGTATAATTATCAAAAATCTAATTTATTTTTTTATTTGCTATCTTTGACCGGATTTTTTTTGCTGCTGGAAATCAGTTTTTTTATTCAATGTAATAAATCTTATTTTTATGTGTTTAATTTTGTTTCCGCTAATTTAGAATTACCTATTACACTTTTGCCTGGCATCCTCTATTTTATCGTAGCGCAATTATCTGTGCACATCGGTTATTGTTTGTTGATTTGGAGTGTTACTTTAGCAATGGCTTATTTATGCCAATGTTATCGCATCCCTTGTAAAACTTATATTTTGGGTATGGGGTTGTGGTCATTAGGCATGATCACTGTATTGATGGCTAATCTGATTTATTTTCCTAATTCAAAATTTTCGCTGTTATTTGAAGTTTTATTTTTTCATCCGTATGTAACTAACATGGTTTGGTGGTTATTATTAGCAAGCTGCTTGTTTTGTTTAGGGCTTACTTTACTATGCGCCATAGTATTTTTTGTGCAATCAAAATACCGCATGTTAATTTTTCTTTCTTTCTTATCTTTGTGTAGCCTGGGTTTTTTATTTTCTCGTACTCTCGCACCAATCGCTTCTCCTACTACAGCGCAACAACCGAATATCATTATCATTGGTGTTGATTCAGTACGGCCAGATTTTTTGAGTTTTTTTGGGCATAAAAATCCCACACCGTTTTTAGATCAATTTTTAAGTCAAGCCACCATTTTTAAAGAAGCCGTTACCCCGTTAGCACGCACATTTCCGTCTTGGAGTAGCGTGTTAACGGGTCAGCATCCGAAGCAAATGAATGTTCGTTCTAACTTGGCGCGACAATCTAAAACGCAGTTTAATGACTCCCTAGCCATTTTATTGCAACAGCAAGGGTATGAAACTATTTATGCGACAGATGAAACACGCTTTAGTAATATCGGTAAAAATTTTGGCTTTGATCGTATGGTGACACCGCCAGTTGGCTTGAATGATTTTTTATTAGGTACATTTAATGATTTTCCATTATCTAATTTATTGATTAATACACTAATCGGTAAATGGTTATTTCCTTATAGCTATGCCAACCGCCCGGTTTATTTTACTTATGATCCGAATAGCTTTTTGCAGCTTATTTCACCGATGCTCAGTGAGCAACGAACTAAACCATTATTTTTAGCGATTCATTTTTGTTTGCCGCACCATCCTTTTGTCTGGGCAGCCTTATCAGCGGATAAAGTACCCCATGTTTTAACGCGCTATGAACAAAGTATTGTGCGGGTAGATCAACAATTGCGTGATTTTTTTGCATTGTTAACGCAGTATCATTTATTAGATCATGCGATTGTAGTGTTATTGTCTGATCATGGTGAAGCCTTGGCATTAGAAGGAGACCGTATCACTGATACCAAGTTTTTCATGTCTGATCGACAGCAAGAAATTCCTCGATTTTATCCACCAACCATGGATGATGAACCGGTTAATCAATCTGCTGGTCACGGTACCGATGTATTGGGTTTACCGCAATACCGCACTTTATTGGCATTTAAATTGTATGGATTAGAGCCGCAGCAAGTGTCGATTGTTTCCGGCGGCGTGTCATTGATTGATGTTAAACCGACGATCTTGTCTCTGATAGGCGTCAATAATCAATATGAACAAGCGGCCGGCTCGGCTATTTCTCTAGCTGACAGTATCCTTAAAACGTCTGCATTTAAACCGCTACCAACGCGCCATATTTTTATTGAAAGTGATTTTTCACCGACAGCGATTCGCACGGTTTATCCCGAAACACAGCAAATCGTATTGGAAGGCATACGATTATTTGAAGTGGATCCTAAAACAACGCGGCTGATTGTGAAAGATGAAATGAATACGATGATTATTAATAGTAAACAGTATGCCAATCTTTATGGCGATTGGATATTGGCTCTCTATCCACAAAGCAAAGCGGTTTATGCGCCTATTTTAGTGAATCAAGTTACTGGAGAGTGGACGAATGACCTTTCTTCGGCTTTTGCACGCGGATCGCCGGCGATAGTGATGTTGGCGGCATTAAAAGACTTTTATGGGGAAGAGTTACAGGGGAGGAGAGTGGATACAGTGCCTAGATGACCTGGTATTGCCTCTCCCCTTGTGGGGGCGTTGTTGACTAAATCAATACGCTGGCGCTTTTGCCTCTCCCCTTGTGGGAGAGGCCGCTGCCCCGCAACAAGTGCGGGGTAAACTCTGCTGCGGGTGAGGGGTGTTTTTCCAACAAACCACCCCTCACCCGCCGCGCTTCGCGCGTCGGCCTCTCCCACAAGGGGAGAGGCAATACTTCTCACTTTTCCCATTTATTCAACAACGCTCCCAGGGGAGAGGCAAAAACTGTTTACTATATGCTATCCTATAAATAGTACAAGCACAGGAGCGCTTATGTACGAGCTATTAGGAATCATCGCAGGTATCTTAGCAATTGGCGGTTATATTCCTTATGTCATTAGTATCTTCCAAAGAAAAACAATTCCTAATCGAGCCACCTGGTTCATTTGGACTATTGTCGGTGGCTTGTTGGCTTTTTCTTTTTTCGCAGAAGGGGATCAACGCGCGATCTGGTTGCCTATGGGTTACTTTGTTGGGCCATTGATTGTTGCCATTCTGTCGTTGCGTTATGGTTATTCAAATTGGACAAAACTAGATAAAATTTGCTTGGTAGTGGCTATTTTGAGCTTACTGCCCTGGCTTTTATCTAACGATGCAACGCTTACTTTATTAATTAATGTTTTAATTGATATGACCGGTGCCATTCCTACCTTAGTTAAATCTTATCGCGAACCAGAAACAGAAGACTTTCTTTCCTGGACAATCTTTTTTATAGCCAATGCTTTAGAGGTATTTGTGATCACAAATTGGAACCTGGCAGCTATTTATCCTATCTATTTATTCCTGTTAGCGGGCAGCATTGTTGTCTTTCTTGGCAGAAGCAAGATAAAATTTGTTCACAAATCTTGAGGCCGCTAGATTTCTCACACCACAATCTGCCTGCAATCAACAAGTTAGCGTTTTAAAAAAATAACTTATTGATTTTAAACATATATTTACTTGTGTCTATTTAGTGAACTTTTGAGAAATTGCTTGAGATAACACACTTCAAGCTAGTTTTTGATAGGTTATTAACAGACTTATCCACAGAAACTGTGAGTAACTAAGTTTTTAATAAATGTAGGAAAATAGGGTAGTTACCCCCCACCCTAACCCTCCCCCGCAAGGGGGGAGGGGACCGACCTTCTAGTTCAAACTTTTCCTACCAAAACCAATGCTCTGAAGAATTCTTCTTGTAAAAAGAAGTTGGGGATGAAGCAAATGAACAGTCTCCTCCCCTCTTGCGGGGGAGGGTTAACAAATGAACAGTCTCCTCCCCCCTTGCGGGGGAGGGTTAGGGTGGGGGGTGAATTACTAATATATTACTCAATATTTTATGCTAATATAAAATCATGAAACCTACCCATACTCATGACAACCCAATTTCTTCCTATAGCTTGATTAATACCAAGCTAGCAGGGCCGCAATGGCTAGGCTTATTATTTTATTTACAATTTCAAGAAGCGGTACGTACGGCTTCACTCCAGGCCGATTCTCCAGCTACTTCCTCCGATAAAGCGCAGCATAAATTATTTCATGCCAATTTATTGTTGGTAGAAGATAATGATATTGCGCGTAATATTAGCAAAATCATTTTGAAACAATTTGGTTGTGAAGTGCAGACGACAGCATCAGGTAAAGAAGCATTTAACTTAGTGATGAAAAATGATTACGCATTGATGATTGTCGATATTGGCTTGCCTGATATTCAAGGCGATGAATTAACCAGGATGATTCGTGAACAAGAAAAAGCACAAGGTAAAAAACATTTACCTATTATTGGATTAACTGCACTGACTTTTGATAAAACCAAAGAAGAATGTCTAAAAGCAGGAATGAATATGGTTATTCGTAAACCATTAACCTACGATGCAACGAAAGATTTCTTAAATCAATTTTTACCAGCCAGTATGGCTGTATCAGAAGAAAAGCCAACAACGCCTTCAGGAAAAGATGAACGCATCCTGCAATTACAAAAATATCCTTTATTTGATCTCAATGATGGCTTAATGCATTTAGGTGGTAATAAGCGTATTTTATTAGATGCGCTATTAATGTTAGTGTTGGAATCTATTCCTACCGAAAGAGCTGTATTACTACAGGCGCATGCTATCCATGATTGGGAAACGATTAACCATACCATCTTGAAACTCAGTGGTGGTGCATTACATTGTGGGGCCTTACGGTTAACACAAGCGTGTCAATTATTTGAAGGGCGCTGGATAGCACAAGACCAAGCAGGATTAGAAAGCTTATACTTACCGTTAATGATGATCTTAGATGAAACAGAACGAGAAGTTAAAGCATTTCTTGAGTGCGAGAAGCAAGTGTAAACATTCCCATCAATTCATTTACAGGCATATTTTCTAACTGCTGCTGATTTTGAAATAGCGCAATAATTTTAGCTGCCTGTTCCGCTGAAAAATGCTTGAGCAGATGATGTTTAAATTTTTCTTCAATCAACGGTATGCCTGCTTCACGTCGTCGTCGATGACCCAGCGGGTATTCAATTAACACATTGTCCGTATAACTACCATCATTAAAGTAAATTTGCACCGCATTGGTAATTGCGCGTTTTTCGGGATCAAGATAATCTTTAGAAAACTGTTCATCTTCTTTAACAAGCATCTTTTCTCGCAATAAATCAATACGCGGATCAGCCGCAATCGCATCTTCATAATGGTCCGCAGTTAATTGTCCATACAATAAAGCGATAGCGACCATATATTGCAAACAATGATCTCGATCAGCTGGATTATGTAATGGGCCGGTTTTGCTAATAATACGTATAGCCGACTCTTGAGTAGTTAATACGATTTTTTCGATTTGTTCTAAACGATTAATGATTTGTGGGTGCAGTTGAATAGCGCCCTCTACTGCGGTTTGTGCATGAAATTCTGCTGGATAAGCAATCTTAAATAAAATATTTTCCATCACATAGGAACCAAACGGATGGTTGATTTGTAATGACTGATTTTTTAATAGATTATCATAAAATCCCCATTTTTTTGCCGTCAACACACTGGGATAACCCATTTCACCTTGTAATGTCAGCCAAGCTAACCGTACAGCGCGACTGGTTGCATCGCCAGCCGCCCAAGATTTTCGAGAACCGGTATTCGGCGCATGACGATAAGTGCGTAACGCAGCGCCATCAAGCCAAGCTTGTGATAAAGCATCGATCACTTGGCTATGTGTACCACCCAGTAAATGCGTGGCTACTGCAGTAGACGCAATTTTCACTAAAATAACATGATCAAAGCCTAATCGATTGAAACCATTTTCTAAGGCTAATATGCCTTGGATTTCATAAGCCTTAATCATTGCGGTTAAAATATCTTTAATGCGTAATGGTTGAGCAGCGCGACGACTCATATAATCCGCAACTGCTAAAATAGCGCCCAAATTATCGGAAGGATGTCCCCATTCAGCGGCTAACCATGTATCATTAAAATCTAGCCAGCGGATTTGTGTGCCGATATTAAAGGCAGCTAAAATGGGATCTAAGCTGAAATCCGTGCCAGGAATGGGGACACCCATTGGGACAGTGGTGCCGGGAACAATCGGCCCTAATAAAGCCGTGCAAGCAGGGTATTGTAACGCTAAGATCGCGCAACCTAGCGCATCCATTAAGCAATAACGCGCAGTAGTATAGGCTAGCTCACTGGTGATCGGTGTATAAGCAACATAATTAGCAATGGTGGCTAATTCGGTATCTGGGGCTGGACGGTTGTTTTCATCGGTCGTGTGTTCCATGTGATTTTATTTCCTTGTAAAAATAAAATTTAATGTCGCGGCAGGCTTTTGTAACAGGTGCCCAGATTATAGGGTGGCTTATTACAAGAGTCTACCTCACATTATAGAAGAGGTGACCGCTCACTACGTTCGCGGCTCGGTTGGGCAAATGCTTTGTCGGTTTCTGTAGGGACCAACCGAGCCGCGAA
>DATAXC010000034.1:0-5417 GCA_036266895.1 Gammaproteobacteria bacterium | reverse complement strand
GTTGCCATAAAGCTGCCATTTTTTCTTTATAAAGACGAATATTCTTGCGAGCCGTGTCTAAATTAGCTGCGTCTAAACGAAATTTTGTATTATTTTCTGTAATTCGTTCCGCTTCACTTTTATCATTTAAACTATCTAGATGATCAATAGTTAATGTTTTAATAATCGACGCATTTTCTTTTTCCCAAAAAAACAGATCATTAACCCGCTGATTACGTTTATATAGGTTTATTTTGCATTGTGCTACTTGATCAGAAAGTAGTAGTAAGCGGGTAAGTTGATGTTGATAGTCCGCTGCAGATTGAATAACGAGCGATTGATCATTTTGAAGATTTACCCGATAATTTTGATAATCCAGTTTTGCAAAATCATCTGCGGTAGCAGTAAGCGTATTTAAAGTACTAAAATAAGACTCTGCCACCGGTCCCTCTTCTGCGCTACTACGTGCGGCGACAATGAGATCAATTGTCCGATCTAATAGTTCAGGGTTGTCTCTTGCCCTCTCATTTAATCGTTGAACATCCGTATCTTTTACTAGCTGTTCTAACCGGCCATCTACAGCTTCTAATGCTCGTTTATTGCCTTTACGTTGCTTTAAGAAAGTAAAAAACGCTTCGGCGACAATATCGACCAGCAAAGCAACCGCGGTCCATGTAGGCATAAAGAGAGGGAGAGCTAAAAAAGATAAACCACCCGTTACAGGTGCGGTTAGAGATGCGAGTATGACACCGATGCCATTTATGATAGTCCATCGCAGTGCATTACTCATACGTGCTGGGCGGCTGCCGCGTAGAAGAGTACTTTTTGTTTTTATCCAGCGGAGTTTTAGGCGCTCAGTAAAAGAAGAATTGTCGTATTCTGCTGGTAGCTTTCCAAAAAATGCACGTGCGAGAATAGAAGTATCTGCCACCAGTTCAAGAAAGTAGGAAAGACCGAAAAAGCTATAAAATCCAGGTAAAAACTTCCCTACAGTTTTAAGTTGGTCATAAGAGAATTTAGCAAAAGGTGCTGTATAGTGCGTTAAGAGAAATAAAGCATGTGACAGATATTCAGAACGTCTAAGCAGGTGACGTGCTTGCGTATGCCACCGTGATAGATTGTATCCAAACTCTGTACGGAAGATAAAGTTTTTAACGCTGTGAAAGAAACGCTTTACTCGAGAAGGGTGGATAGGCTGGCCTTCGTCGTCGACAACGACCGGAACAGCTGCCGCAGCTTCTGCTTCCTGACGCTGTTGCTCTGCTATAATCTCAGCTTTAGGTACCCAGGCAATCAGTGGTTTCAATTCATCGGTTTTATCCGCTAAGGTAAGCGCAGTTTTGCGATAAGCATTAGCCAGATGGTGATCCACACCGGTTAAATGCGACTCACCTGTATGAAAGCGTTTAACATTTTGTGCGAGGGTAACGAATCCCCAGGTTGGAGTTTGTTCTTGAATAATTTTCAGGTCAGCGAATGCTTTATGGGCTAAGCCGCCAGTATCTACTTGTACTTTTATTGTATCGTTTATTTTTTCTTCTTTGCCAAAGCGTTGAAATAAACGGTTGTTTCTTTCTTCCAGATGTTTTAATCCAAGTAATGGCCGCACCTGATCCAGGAGGTCTAAGTCTACTATAGGGTGAAAAACTTCGGTATCTGCCATAAACCCCTCATTTTTGGCGTGCCCTTAAATAATCATTGTAGAGAAGTTACCTTAAGGCAATATTAATATAGATATATATCTTACTTGTTTATAAGGCTTTTATCTATTGACTTTTTAGCAGAAAATCCCGATTTTTTTGCCTAAAATTCAACCAAAAGGTTTTAACTTGATATTTGCTTGCTTTCACGTCTATCTGCAATGCAATTTAAAGGTTATTTATAGGAATAATTTGACACCGATGCAGCACGCTCATACAATCGCGCGCATGTCTGAAAAACTTCTTCCTGAACAAGTTGACCCATTTCGCTATGCCGAGCAAGGTTTACGCCTTGATGGTCAAGTGCGGCTTGCGGATATGCCGCGACTAGGCACGAGTCTATATGTGGTTGCGGGCAGTGTAAAGGTGGCTATGCAATTTGGCCGAGATGAACAAGATGTCGCTTTTATGCAAGGACAGTTAAAAACCATGCTTTCATTGCAATGCCAACGTTGCCTTGAGCCATATGATTATGAAATAATAGCGGATTTCACCTTGGGTATTGTTAAGACGATAGCTGAGGCAAATGCTTTACCTGAGCGTTATGAACCGGTTTTAGTGAAAGAAGGCATGTTGGCACTGCGAGAAGTAGTGGAAGATGAGTTGATTTTAAATTTACCGATTATCCCTATGCATGCTGCTGATGCATGCAAAGTTAAGTTACCTTTAAGCGATGCGGACTGGGAAACCAGTAAGCGTGAGACACCTTTTCAAGTACTGGCTGCTTTAAAAGAGAAAGGAAAAGCCGAAAGATAGCTTATACCTGTATGATTTTATAATGTTTTTATTAATTTTTATTAGCGAGAGGAATTCACCATGGCTGTACAAAAAAGCCGCGTAACACGTTCACGACGGGGTATGCGCCGTTCACATGACGGATTAACTAAATCGACTTTAACTGTTGATGGTAACACCGGAGAAACGCATAGACGTCATCATATTAGCGAAGATGGTATGTATAAAGGTCGTCAAGTGATTGCTAAGCGTGAACCAGTACAAAATCCAGATGATAATGAAGAGACAGCCGTTTGACTGTGATAACCGTTGCGATTGATGCAATGGGGGGCGATCACGGCCCTTCGGTCACAGTGCCGGCGGCGCTTGAGGTACTGACTAAATATCCAGAGTTACATCTGATTTTAGTTGGTGATGAATTAGTGCTGCGTAAAAACATACAACTTACTGGACAAACAGCAACACGGATTACCATTCAACATGCTTCACAACAAGTAGAAATGGATGAACACCCTTCTGCTGCTTTACGGACAAAAAAAGATTCTTCTATGCGTGTCGCCATCAATTTAGTGAAAGAGGGCAGCGCACAAGCGTGTGTCAGCGCAGGCAATACCGGTGCGTTAATGGCCACCGCTCGTTTTGTTTTAAAAACGTTACCAGGTATTGATCGTCCAGCTATTGTTTCTACTTTTCCTACTTATAAAACCAATAAAAATATGCGCATGCTAGATTTAGGTGCGAATGTGGATTCAAGCGCAGAACATTTAATGCAATTTGCCGTGATGGGATCTGTATTAGCTTCTGCTGTTGATAATATTGCAAATCCAAGTGTGTATTTGTTAAATATTGGCGAAGAAGAAATTAAAGGTAATGAGCAAGTTAAGCAAACCGCACAACTTTTATCCAGTTCGAATTTAGTTAATTATGCCGGTTATATTGAAGGTGATGCGATTTATCATGGTGATGCGGATGTGGTAGTGTGTGATGGTTTTGTGGGTAATGTCGCATTAAAAACCACGGAAGGTGTGGCAATCTTTATTATGCGGCTGATTAAGCAAGCGTTTATGCGTAACTATGTCACTCAGTTAGCCGGCTTATTAGTGAAACCGATTTTAAAATCTTTTCTCAAAGGTATCGATCCTGCACTATATAATGGTGCGACCTTTATTGGTTTGCAGGGTACGGTTATAAAAAGCCATGGCGGCGCGAGTGTACAAGGGTTTGTTCATGCGATTGAAGAAGCGGTGATCGGAGTAGAAAAAAATATCCCTGAACGCATTCGTCATCAAGTGGAACAATTATTAAAATTTAGCGGTCCCCGCTAACTATTGAGTGGTAAATTATGAAATATGCTCAAATTCTCGGGACAGGTAGTTATCTACCAAAAAAAATCTTAACTAATTTCGATTTGGAAAAAATCGTTGATACCTCTAACGCTTGGATTGTAGAGCGTACCGGTATTCAACAGCGCCATGTTGCTGATGACGACGAAACAGCAGCGATGATGGCAGAACAGGCAAGTCGTGCAGCGTTAGATGCAGCCGGATTGAAGCCCACTGATGTCGATATGATTATTGTGACTTCGACAACGCCAGATATGGTTTTTCCTAGCACCGCTTGTTTATTGCAAGAACGTTTAAAAATTGCGGGCTGTCCCGCGTTTGATTTGAATGCCACTGCTTGTGCTGGTTTTATGTATGGGATGAGTATTGCTGATCAATATATTAAAACTGGTGCAATTAAAACCGCATTAGTCGTGGGTAGTGAAATAATGACACGTGTGGTGGATTGGCAAGATCGAACCACCTGTGTTTTGTTTGGTGATGGTGCTGGCGCCATTGTTTTAGGCGCGAGTGACAAACCAGGCATTTTATCCACGCATTTACATGCGGATGGCACCCATAAAGATGTTTTATATTTGCCGTTAGGTAATCGCCAAACCCCCAATGTTGAATCCCTTAAAATGATGGGTAATTCATTATTTAAGTTAGCCGTGAATATTTTAGGCGATTTATTTGATGAAACGCTGCAAGTGAATCAAGTGCAAAAATCAGAAGTAGATTGGTTGATTCCGCATCAAGCCAATATTCGTATTATTCAAGCGATGGCTAAAAAATTAGATTTAACTTTAGATAGAGTGGCCATCACATTGGATTCACAAGGAAATACTTCAAGCGCTTCTATTCCACTCGCTTTAGATCAAGCCATCCGTGATGGTCGTGTCCAACGTGGACAATTGTTATTAATGGAAGGGTTTGGTGGTGGTTTGGCTTGGGGATCGGCTTTAATAAGGTATTAACATTATGACTGCCTCTACGTATGCAATCGTATTTCCAGGCCAAGGTTCGCAAAGTGTCGGTATGCTTGCCAATATGGCCGTACAATATCCGATGGTACAACCTATTTTTGACCAAGCTTCTAATGAATTAGGCTATGACTTATGGCAGCTTACTCAACAAGGGCCAACGGAAGAATTAGATAAAACTGTGCATACGCAACCGGCGTTATTAGCGGCGTCTTATGCGGCATGGCAAGTGATGCAAGTCATGCAAAAGATAAGCATACCTACTGCAGATGAAAATGAATTAAATATGGCGGCTCCGCCTCAGTTTTTGGCTGGGCATAGCTTGGGAGAATACACCGCTTTAGTGTGTGCAAATGCGCTATCTTTTACTGATGCGATTCGTTTAGTGGCAGCGCGCGGCCAATATATGCAAGAAGCAGTTGCGGCTGGAGAAGGGGCAATGGCAGCGATTATTGGGTTAGATGATGCGGTGGTAACAGCGATTTGTGCGCAAGTGGCAGCAGAAAGTGAAAATACAGTGTTGTCTCCCGCTAATTTTAATAGTATTGGTCAAGTAGTGATTGCTGGACATCAAGCCGCAGTACAAAAAGCGATTGTTTTAGCTAAAGCACAAGGCGCTAAACTAGCAGTTTTAATTCCAGTGAGTGTGCCTTCGCATTGCTTGTTAATGAAGCCGGCTGCTGATCGATTAGCACAAT
>DATAXC010000005.1:0-1514 GCA_036266895.1 Gammaproteobacteria bacterium | reverse complement strand
GAGGGCTCAATTTATCCGCCAAGCCATTACTCATGAATTGGTCAATTTTCAAACACGAATTGAACGAGACGCCATTATAAAAAGCTTTCAAGCTATGAAAAATTCACCAGACTATCTGAAAGAAACCGAAGAAATAGACAGTTTAGATGCATCTTTACCTAAAGAGGAAAAAGAATGGTGGGACAAAGAGAAATCTTAACACGAGGCGGTATTTACTTAGCAAAGCTATCATCAGCAAAAGCAGCGGAAGTAGAAAAAGTACGTCCAATAGTAATATTAAATGCACAAGAGATTTTAGATATTCTCCCACCAGTCATTTTTATCTGTCCCTTAAGTAGTCAGTCATATCCAGCATTCAATAGTCTTCATGTAAAACTTTCTCCCAGAGATAACTTAAAAGCTATCAGTTATGCTTTAGTGGAACACTGTAGAGCCATCTCAATTAATAGAATGACTTATCCACGCATTGCTCAACTCACACATGCCGAACTGCTTATTATTTTACATCGCTTGCAACAATTAGTAGATGGATAGGTAGCCCAACATCGGCGTTAATCCACTTGCTCTGACACTTTCTTTTGTTTCAAGAAAATCCCAATGCCAAACGAAGAGAAAAGAATAGTCGACATCCGATAAGCCAATACCACTGTTGCATAAGGTGCGATGACGCCCGGATTGAGTTGCAACATCGTTTCCGCAAACGCCATTTCGCCGACACCAATACCGCCGGGCGAAATAGGAATTAAATTAACAATTTGGGTAATCGAATTACTGATCGCATAAAATAATAATTCAACATCAGGTAAGTGCAGCATTTGCGCTAAAACAAATAAAATATAAGCTAACAATAATTGAATTAACACCGATATACCTAAGCATTCCAGAATCACCCAAGGTTTATTTTTATAAAATTGAATCACCAGCATCAATTCCGCTATGCGTTTGCCGCCCAATTTTTTACCAAACCGTGCGGCCAATAAGATGAGAATACTGCCTACTACGGCAGCGATGAGCAAGCCTTCACAAATAGATAAAAACAGAGATAAACTACTGGTTTGCGTGAATACTGAATAATAGAAAAAACCAATTAAACTCATTAATAGAAAAATGCCTAATAAGCCTGTCACGCGATCTGCCAATACCGCTAACGCCGCCGCCATTTTTTGTTCAGGCACGCGTCTGCATAAATAGTTAATGCGAAAAAGATCGCCGCCGACACTGCCAGGTAACAAATTATTGAAAGTAACGCCCACGTAGCTAGCCATAATCGTATCGCGATAGGAAACACCAAAACCCTGCGCGGTATTTAAACGAAACCAACGCCATGCGGCTAATAATACGCTAATGATTAATAGTAAGAACAAGTAACCGAGTTGCCATGGTTGCTGAAAAATGCTTAGTAATAACTTAAAGTTCAATAAAGATTGATGTATCAAAATGCCGCACAAGATGATAGCCAGTAAAATTTTTATGGTTGTTTTGATTGACATGTTGTATGCCCTTTAACTTGAAGA
>DATAXC010000001.1:0-17301 GCA_036266895.1 Gammaproteobacteria bacterium | reverse complement strand
TACTCGCGAAACGGGCAAAATATTTAACGGTATTGACGGCGTTTATTCAATCCGCTATATCATTGACAACAAAACCATCTCTGCTCATCGGTTAAAACAAATGTCAGCTAGGATTGAAGCAGCGAAGCTGGTTAAGCGAAGCTGGTTAAAAGACCGGTGAGAAAAACCAGATCAAAAACATAAAAAAACGAGGGCGGTTTATGCCAAAAAACAAAAGGTCTGAATCACATATTGACTATCCAGCACAAAAAAGAATGCTTCACAAGACAAAAATATACACCATACTATGGGCTTACGATGGCGAGGAAGAAAACATCATTTTTATTGTTAATAACCCCACAATTAAATTCATTCAGCGTATAACTAAAACATTTAGAGATAGAATAAAAGAAAAAACAAGCATAGAAATTCCAGAAAAAAACGCTATCTTTAAAAATATCCAATATAATAATCCAAATTATTTTCTAGGCTGTATTCAAGGCAAAAATAAATATGATATCTCCTTAAGTATGCTTGCCGAAATAACAGAAGGCATTTTCTCAAAGCCTGCAGATAATTTAGCTACTATTAAAGCGCTTATTTCAAGACCAACAAATACATTAACACCAGCATTACCAGACTTCACTTGCTTACAAAGCATACATCTATTCTTTAAAACTTGTTCTCAGCCCACATTGGGAAAATATATAAGAAAAAACAGAAGCACACAAGAAATACAATCAGATATTGCGTCCATCAAAAAGGAAATTTTTACTGATGGTAACGTTGGCTTTACTCAAGAAAAATTTAAATACCAGGCGGACAGAGAAAAATTTAAAAACATTCTAAGGCGCAGAATAAAAGATCTAGCAATAAAAAAAGGTATACCTAAACCAGATGAACTGATAACAAAATTTGCGCCACACACAAACACATTAACTTTTATTAAACCAAAAAACTACACATCACAACAATTTCATACTCTTCTAAAAGAAGCGGAATTTTTTATCTCACCAGCAGAAATTAGCCAGCCAATGCCTGAGCAGAAAGCTACGCCCATTCCAATCCCATTCTCAACGAGTCCATTAACTTTTATTAATACTATGACACCAAAAACACCATCTACTGATTCACCAACAGCATCGTCCTCTTCTGAAATCTCGTTCTCGGCTGAGGAACTACCATCAACCCCTCTCACAGAACCAGCGGCTCCATTAAAAAATCTTATTGTCTGCGATTTATTTCCTGGCCTTGAAGAAGTGCAGGAGCAAGAACCGGCCTCGCCTACTCCCTGCTGGTAAGGTAAAAGCGCCAAACAAGGTGCGGCTGCGTTGAATCAAGGCCAGTCACTGTAGCCTGGGTGAAGCGTAGTGTTGTCCTGGGTTGTTTTCTTCATCAAGAAAAAGCCCTTTCAAGAGGAGAAGCGATTCTTATCATTTTTTTGTATGCTATACTCATTACATCTCAAAATGCGAGACTTTAACATACAGATTGCGAGAAGTTATAACGTTCTGATTGAGAAAAATCGCAGAAATACTTGCAGTATGTCGAGATTTTTTGATTGAAGAACGTTGTAAATTCGACGCAAAATGTATTGTTAAAAATCGCATCTTGAGGTGTAATGGGTATATACTATTCTTTCTTGCAGCAGCAGGTCTGACATTCATGCTGTCCATCTTTTCTTTCAAATGGCTAGACAGTGAATCGCTTATTCACAGCATTAAAACTGCGATCGCTTGTATTCTCGGTTTCATCTTGACTCTGATCATCGGCCTGCCTGATCCATGGATTGTGGTTACCATTATCGTCGTCATGTGCGCACAGATTTATGTTGGCGGCGTCATGCAAAAATCTTATTTGCGCTTCTTAGGTACCCTGGTTGGTTGTTTATTTGCGATCTTGGCACTATTGCTATTAGGTCATTCAACTGTAGCGATTGCGATTACGATTGGTTTAGCTAGTTTAATTTTCAGTTATTTTGCTGTCTCACAAGAAAATCTTGGCTATGCTGGTACTTTAGGTGCGGTAACTACGATTATTATCTTAGTCGGTCAACAACCAACGCTGATTATCGCTGCACAGCGGTTTTTAGAAATCAGCCTGGGTATTTTAATTGCCACCTGCGCTTCGCAATTTATTCTACCGATTCATGCGCGAACGCATTTACGGCGTATGCAGGCAAAAACCTTGGAACAATTACGCGATTATTACCAAGCTTGTATGCTGCCGCAAAATAGTCAGCTAGAAAAAAATGGCTTGGCTGCCTCAGCGCTTATCGCACATCAAGAATTTGACGAAATCATTATCAAATCATTATCAAAACAACGGCAATTAGCTAAAGATGCGGCGCGTGAACCGTTAGGCGATGCGTTTGACTCAGAACATTTTGTACAATCACTACAATGCGAAAAAGAAATGCTGCGCGCTATTGATTTCATGTGGCATGCGTTAAGCAAATTAAAATTTAAACATCCTGCACTGGTGGATTCTTCGCTTTTAACAGCTTTCAATGTTGACACCATTCAATCTTTCAATACTTTAATTACTATTATTACATCTCAGCGTGTTACTGATACTAATTATATTCAATTAACGTCATTTACGCATCTCAAACATGATTTAAGAAACGCATATCCGGATATTTCTTCTGAAGAATTAACTTATTTAGATGGTTTTTTATTTGCGGTGAATACTTTTATTGTGAATTTGGCAACTTTAGCTAAATTATATCGGGTGATGATTAGAGAGTAGTTAGAAAGCATTGCATCCGCTAGCGGATGCAATGCTTTTTTGCAACCTTTAATTAATTCAGCGTCTTACAAAAAAATTTGTGGGGATATCTCAGCGCTACCGCTTTAATTCCTTAAACCGGAACTTTCGATCTAATCATCTCTCGCGTTTCTTCACGCATTCTGTTCATCAATTTCACACTACCCGATTTCACTGGCTGGAAAGAAAACCATTGACTATTCGTAAGCTGATTACATTTATTAGAAAAATCAAGTGCCGTCACTCTAATCTTTTCGAATATCTTTTCTCTTTCTTTTACTAAAACCTCATCCTGTTGCAGTATAGCATCAAATATCCCCTCTACGCTCCGCATTAAATTTTCCTTACGTGACGACGACATGTCTTGATAACTCACACAAATTGCATAGCCTATTTTTAATTTTAAATTATTTAAGACATCGATTTTCTTTTGCGCCAACATTCTATCGTCAGTCGTACTATTCAGTGTAGCCATTTGCTCAGTCAAAGTACGCTGAAAATACTGACCGAACCCATATAAAATGCCATGACTAATCACAAAACGATCTGCCAACAAAGGAACATTGAATCCACGAAGAGTGGCAATAAATTCCTGTAACATCCCTTCATTATAAATCGTCGGGTTAATCGTATAGTGATGCACTCTCTGCTGTAAAATCAAATGCGCAAAATAACTGGTATTTATTGCCATGGTAACAGGTAGCACGCCTTCTTTATTCGGTGTCTCAAGACCGGCTCCTCTCGCTAACAATTCCCCAATAAGCGCTGCATCACGATGAAGAAAAGCATAATGCAACGGTGTATTCCCGGCGCTGTCTGGCTGATTAACATCAGCACCAGCATCCAATAAGGCTTGGATCACTTCAGCTTGAAATTTTTTTGACAGCGCGCTGGTACCATTATCATCTCTATGCATACTTCCTTTTGCAATAGCTAAGCACAGCGGCGTATTACCGAAATTAGAGTTCGTATTCGCAAAACGAATAGATTGTGGACTGAGTTTAATTAATTCAAGCGCCGCCTCAATTTGGCTATTAGCAATCGCCCAAAGCAACGGTGTATTACCGTGAATCTGGTCAACCTCAAGGTCCAATGTCCCCCAACCCTTCTCATGCAATGCTTGTAAAATTACAACATGGTTTCTACACGCTGCGGCATGCAGAACATTCATTTTTGTTGACGGCATAACGGCATGCAGTTGTGGATCTTTTGCTGAGTTTGATAAAATGCGCCGGACACCGTCAATGTCCCCTGCTGCGACAACCTTTAATAAGGGCGTAATCACTTCTATTCTCGACTCCATTGAACACCTCGTTTTTTTTCTGATAAGTTAATTTATAATAGGAATTGTGCATTTATAGCACAGAATACTATATAAATCTACTTTTTATGCCTTTAACCAAATCGCGATAGCCAATCATTTAGCTATTTCGTAACTATTCACCGCCTAGCGGCCGTGCTGAGGTATCCTCACAAATTTTTTTGTAAGTCGCTGAATTAATTAAAGGTTGCAAAAAAACCTTGCATCCGCTAGCGGGGGCGCGATTACACCCCCGCTAGCTCGTTCGATGTATTCTTAACTGTAAGGGAAAAGCTTTTCCCACCTTACATAAATGACATTGATCGAGCAGAGAAGGAGATTGCAGGTAACCCACAAGGTCTCACATATAAAATAAATTTCATTAAAAACATTAGCTTACAAAAAATACTTTTTTATTTTGACAACAATTCTAAATTGGAATATCATTCTAAAAAATAAACGCACATTAATCGAGGGATTTCTCATCATGACTGACTTGTTACCCCTATTACTATTTAGCATTTCCACCTTGCTAACCCCTGGGCCCAATAATTTCATGTTATTGAATTCAGGGGTAAATTTTGGCATCAAGAGAAGCGTGCCGCATTACCTGGGTATTTGTTTAGGCTTTCCCACCATGGTATTAATGGTCGCGCTGGGCTTTGGCACCCTCTTTTTAACCTATACTTGGTTAAAAGACGTTTTAAAAGTAATCGGCTGCCTCTATATGCTTTATCTTTCTTGGCGGATTATGTTTGCTGCTACCAATAATAATACGAAAACAAACGCATTAAAGCCATTTAGCTTTTTACAAGCCGTTTGCTTCCAGTGGATTAATCCCAAAGCTTGGCTCATGGCGATCAGTGCTATTTCCATTTTCACGCTCGCGGTAGATTACTTTCATAATGCACTGGCTATTAGCACTATTTTATTATTAACCTGCTTGCCTTGCTTGGGCATCTGGCTGCTTTTTGGTGCAATTTTACAAAAAATATTAAAACAAGAAAAATATCAAAAATGGTTTAATCGACTAATGGGCGCTTGTTTAGCTATTTCAACCATCATGATTTTTATCGACACATGAAAAAAAATAAATTAGATCAACAACAAATTTATCAACAGTTAGCGGAATCGTTAGCCAACTTGTTTGCACCGCTTGCCGAAGTTGCGCTACTAGATGCAGAGGATGGAGTCATTAGCGTGTTTAATCGCTTAACCCACGATAAAATTGCCAATCTATCTGCAAAGCAGCCTACAGTTTTATTTATTAATAAAATGCGTCAAGCAAAAGCATTAAAAATTCCTCTAGAAGCGGGTTATGCCTTACGTTTAATTGTTGAGGTGACGTTTTTTGAAGCGTTACAAACCTTCTTAAACCAATTTCTTATTGCGCAAGAAAAAACTACTGATGCATTCAATTGGCAGCAATTAGTTGAACAAACGATTGCTGACTATTTACAAACCCAACAAACCTGCCTATCTGCACTTTCCGCAGCGGAAAAACGCGCCTTAATTTTATTAATCCAAGAAAAAGATTTATTTCGCTACCAAGAAGCAAGCAAATATTTAGCAAGCAAGTTAAACGTTTCTCGCGCCACCATCTATAATTACTTAAAACAAGCCAGTCAATTTAAATTAATCGAAGTACATCAAGTCGATGCTTTTACTGATGAGCCATTTAGCGGTAATCCGGCTGGCGTTGTCTTAGAGGCAGATACATTAAGCGACATCATGATGAAAAAAATTGCCAGAGAAATGAACTTATCAGAAACTTCTTTTTTATTTACTAGCAAAAAAGCTGACTTTAAATTACGTTACTTCACACCAATTGGTGCAGAAGTGAAGTTTTGCGGGCATTCTACCGTAGGCGCACTATACATGCTCGCACATAAAAAAATGCTAGGCATGAACAAACCAGGACGTTATACATTCAATTTAGAAACACAACTCGGCATTCTTCCGGTAACCATTTCCTTAAAAACAGATAAAAGCATTACCATTCAATTTGCTACGCCAAAAATTATGTTGGTTCCCAGTAAAATAACACATACAGAATTGGCACAGGCATTAGGTATTCCATTAGAAGTGATTAATTTAGACAAACCGATTATGTATGAAAAAAATAATCAAGATTTATATGTTACGATTACCCGTTTAAAACAACTTGGCGAATTGCATATTGATCATAAATCAGCAAAACAATTTGCTGAAAAACATCAGATCGTTGCTTTTGCTTTATTATGTCCGGAAACTATCGCAGCAGGTAATCATATTCATATGCGTTGTTTTGCACCAGCGGTGGGCATACCCGAAGATCCTTTTACCGGCTCGGTATTGGGCGGATTGAGCGCTTATATTACGCAAAATCATTTGCTTGATAAAAATATTTCACTGATTCGCGTAGAGCAAGGCCATTTTATGTCTCGCCCTGGTTTTGTTGATATGCAGTTAGATAATAGCAAAACAAATGCATCGCCTTTGATTATTGCTAAAGCTAGACACTTCTTTTCCACACAAATTAATTTATAAAACAGGGTATAACTATGAGTGAATTCAATCAACGTATTGTCGCGGTGATCAATAAAAGTGTAGATGCTGGCAAAGCGATGAATGCACTTGCGCATATTTCTTTATCTTTAGGGAGCTTACTAGGCACGCTCCGCACAAACAAAAACTGAAAACTTGGTTTTTTATGGGATTGTATTATTTGGTGATGCGAATAAGATTACGGCATTAACGAGGAAGTTTTCGTTGTGGAAGTAAAGTCATCTACAGCTTCTTCAAATGCTTTTTTTAAACCTTTAGCATCAGTAGCCTCATGTCCAAATTGACTTTACGAAAAACATATGCTTAAATTCTACTTGATTTTACTTTTGTGTTTATTTATTATACAATCAACCAGCTCCCAACAATATCGAGGAATTTTTCATGAAAAAAATCATAGCCGCTATCATCACCACCAGCTTATTTGCTTCTGCCGCTTACGCTAACTCAGCCGCGACTGACGGACATGCCAAATTTACACCACACCATTGGCACTCTAAAAATAAAACTGACGTGATCACTATTGAGCGTAGCTATGATAGCGCGACTGACTATAGTGTAGAAATTTATGTGGGCGAAGGCAGTTATGGCGACACACCACCAACCGGCATCAATATTTTGCAAGGTTGCGGCTCCATTAAACATATCGCCGTTCAATCTTCCGCAGTTTGCAAGTTATCAATGCTGAATCCCATGATTCGTTTTAGCTCAGACAGTGACAGCTTAACCGCTTATGGTGCTTATCATATAGAAAAGTAACATGAGAGAAAAAATAACTCCTCTGAATATGATTTATTTTGAGGAGTTATGCTATAACATATCAGTGTGAATATTTTCATCTGCGAAAGCACCAAATAATTATTAGGTTATCAATAAAGATGGGCTGTTGTCACCCCGCAAAATGCCCGTCAAATGGCGTGGAACGAAGTGATGTTACCGCACGGGCATTTGTGCGGAGTCTGGTATATTGCTTTTCAATTGCAAGATATTTATCCTTCGCGCGGGAACTTCTAAAAAACTGTTAAAATTAGCCGTCCATTTACCAGACCCCGCACAAATATCCGCGATAGATTATGACTTCGTTCAAGTTTCTCTGGCGGATATTTTGCGGGGTGACAGTTCAATAGGTTATTCTTCTAACATATGCCCTGTATTTTGGACACCCACGAGAGATATCACATAGGTAATTGACATATGTTATACAAATTAAGCTTACTCATTTCTTTATTACTTTTATCTGTATTAAATCATCTCGCTTTGGCCAAACCAGAAAAATCGTCCGCTTCATTTCAACTCGAAGAAGCCACCATCCAATCCATCCATACCGCCATAAAAAAACGGCAGCTTACTTGCGAGCAATTGGTTCAAGCCTATTTGGATAGAATCAAAAAATACAATTTAAGTGTTGATGACAAACCACCGATTAACGCCATCACAGAAATTAACTTGACTGCGCTGGATAGCGCACGGCAACTGGATGCCGCATATACGGCAAACAAAAAACTAACTGGGCCGCTACACTGCATTCCAGTAATATTAAAAGACAACATTGATTCCATCGACATGACCACTACAACCGGCTCGTTCGCTTTATTAGGCACTCAACCAATACAAGATGCCTTCTTAGTTGCACGTTTACGACAAGCAGGTGCAATCATCTTAGCCAAAGGCGGCATGGATGAATTTTCTTGGGGAATGTTTGGCATTAGCAGCCGCAGCGGTCGTATTGGCAATGCCTATGATAGAAACAAAAATCCTGGCGGCTCAAGTGGCGGTCCCGCAGCAGCGGTGAGCGCGAATTTTGCTGTACTCGGCATTGGTACTGACAACAGTGGTTCGGTGCGCATTCCAGCGGCTTTTAACGGTTTAGTGGGTTTACGTCCGAGCACGGGTTTAATTAGTCAATCCGGTATCTTTCCTATGGGCAACTTAGACGGGATCGCTGGACCAATGGCGCGCACCACTACAGATCTGGCGATTGTCCTAGATGTATTGGCACAAACCGATGCGACAGATAAAAAAACCATGGGTATCCCGCGCATAAAAACGTATACGGTGTTTCTCAACAAACAAGGCTTACAAGGTAAACGTATTGGCATTGTCACACAAGTTGGTGATATGCATACTTTTAAAAATATGCCCGATGATATCCAAAAAATATTACAAGCCGCCTATCAAACCATGCAACAACAAGGTGCAACCTTGATTGAAGTTTCTTTACCTCAATTTGACAATCAACGTAAATTTAACCAAGCGGGTGAAATTGAAGATGTGGATGCTTATTTAACGGCATTTCCAGCAACACGACAAAATTTTCGTGATATTTGCGAATCAAACCGCACTAAAACGTTTGGTGATAGAGAAAAGTGTCTGAACTTCATTCATACGATGCCCAGCAAAAACACGACGCAATATCAGCAAGCGCTGAATATATTTGCTAAAAACAAGCATTACCTGCATAAAATCATGGCGCAATACCAATTAGATGCGTTACTCATCCCGATTAGCACACAAGGTATTGCTACGTATGATGCGTTTGCTGTCAACACTTGGCAAGCCCCGGTTTCTTCTAATTCAGGTTTGCCGGCTATCACGATTATTATCGGGTACAACAAAGAAAAATTACCGATTGGCATTGAATTAGTCGGTAAACAATTTAACGAAGGAGGGCTCATTGAACTCGCTTATGCCTATGAAAATCGGGTGGGCCTGCGTATTGCGCCTACTTTGCCGCTATCTCAGTCAGCATTAGCAAATTATTCCATCGCTGAATTAAATAATTTATTCACAGTCATTGGTACTACTGCTTATGAAAAAGTTTTAAAAAATAGTAAATTAGATCCCAAACAAATGGGTGGCTTAACCCCAGAAATATTTAAACAACTGGTGGTTGAGGAACTTGCAAAATAATTTCCGCTCTGGGTAGCACCCAGTGTTGTCAGCCCTGGAAAGCTTCCCCAACTTGCAAAATTTTATACACTCTGTCACCATTAGTTCACGGAGATTAGTAGATTAACCTCAAGGAGATGACCACTATGTCAAAGAAAACCGTTGTGGCGGCTTTAAGCGCCATTGTTGCCATGAGTTTAGGATCACCGGTGTCAGCTGATAACAGTGACAGTATGGCCAAGCAACAAGAAACCCAAAAAAACTTAACCGATGAGATGCCAAAAGGCTTTGAAAAATGCTATGGCATCTCAAAAGCCGGCAAAAACGATTGCGCATCCGGATCAGGCGCGTGTGCCGGTCAAGCAAAAGCAGATGGCGCAAAAAATGCGTGGTTAGGCTTGCCGAAAGGCACGTGCGAACGCATTGTTGGCGGCAGCACCACCGAAGGTTCTTCTAGTTAATGCTATTCGAACAACTCGGCCTACCAAAAGGTGTTGGTGTGGGGTTAAGAGCGTGTCATTACCCCCACATCGAAACCGTACAGCCAGATGTTGCCTGGTTTGAAGTATTATCTGACAATTACCTTAGCGATAGTGGATCGAGTTGGTTACATCTTGAAAAAATTCGCGCCGCCTATCCTGTTACCTTACATGGCGTTGGCATGTCACTAGGCGCTACTGACCCGCTTAATCAAGATTATTTAATTAAACTCAAATCACTAATCACCAGAGTCAAACCTGCGCTGGTTTCTGATCATCTCTGCTGGACATCATTTGCCGGACAATATTTTCATGAATTATTACCGTTGCCTTATACCGAAGAAGCGATTGCGCACGTATCTGAACGCATTCAAATTGTCCAAGATTTTCTTGGTCAACGCATCATGATTGAAAATGTTTCCAGCTATCTTTCTTTTAAACACGCCACATTAACCGAATGGGAATTTTTACAAGCGGTCGCGGAAGAAGCAGATTGTTTAATTTTACTTGATATCAATAATATTTATGTCAGTGCAACAAACAATAAATTTAAGCCCGCTGATTACTTAATGAAATTAAATACACCACGTGTTGCGCAAATCCATTTAGCCGGTTTTGAAGATCGCGGCACCCACTTATTAGATACCCATAGTGCTGCAGTAACACCACCGGTTTGGGATTTATACGCTACTGCTTTAAAAAAATTTGGTGCCGTACCCACCGTCATTGAATGGGATAATCATATTCCTGATTTTATTCGATTACAGCAAGAAGCGACCCAGGCCAAACAATTAATGGAAAAACATGCTGCGACTACATGACTTACAACAATTGTTTATTGATGGATTAATTGGTAAAAACCAAGTTATTATCGAACATATTCGCGCTGATAAAACCCTATCCGCTGCAGCCCATTTAGCTATTTATCAAAGCAGTTGCATCGGCGTATTACAAAAAGCATTAACAGACGTTTATCCAGTTTGCCATAAATTAGTGGGCGCTGATTTTTTCATTGGCATGATCACGGAATACATTTACCATCACCCTTCCTATTCGCCAAATTTGAGTGAATATGGTGAACATTTAGCTGATTTTATTCTTACTGTTGAGCCAGCAAAATCCGTGCCTTATTTATCAGATGTAGCACGATTGGAATGGGCATGGCATCAAATCAGCGACGCAGATCATCAATACAAAACCGATTTATCTAAATTAGCAGAGCATGCTGTACTTTTTAAAGAAAAATTGATTTTTTCATTGCCAGAAAAAAGCACTCTATTGACTTCTATTTATCCAATACATGAAATTTGGCAAGCCAATCAAGAAAATTTTGACGGTGATCAAACTATCGTATTGCCGAACAATGCTCAATTTTATTATTTAATTTGGCGCAAAGAATTAATCATGCGCATTGATTTGTTATCATTAGCAGAATGGCAAATACTTTCTTGGATGCAAGCTAAACATACACTAGGTGAAATTTATGAGAAATTAACTGAGTTATTACCCACTATAGATTTTGAACGTATGTTACCCGCTATTGTAAAACAAGGTTGGGCAAAAGTATAAAAAAAGGAGTATGTTAATGTTAATCAAAAATCTAGTTTTTACTGCGTGGCAATTGTTTAATAAATTTTTTGACGCTTTAATACCTGTTGGTGATTTATTTATCCGCTGCTGGGTTGCCAAAGCATTTATTGCTTCTGGATTAACCAAAATAGCAACTTGGAGTAGCACTTTGCTGTTATTTCAATTTGAATATCAAGTCAAATTCCTTTCTCCGCAAGTTGCTGCAGTAACTTCAGTTTTTATTGAGCTAGGTATCTCCTCTTTGCTTGTATTAGGTTTGGGTGGCCGGTTACCCGCGCTTATTTTGTTTTTGTTTAACATCATGGCGGTCGCCTCTTATCCTTTTCTATGGACCGATCAAGGTTATATTGGCTTAAAAGATCATATTTGTTGGGGTATTATTTTATTAGTCATATTACTGCATGGCACTGGCAAGCTAAGTGTAGATCAGTTAATTAAATACTTTTTTTATAGCAAGAAAAGATGATTTTCAACGGAGCTAGATAGATATGGAAATTAAAACTTGTATTATTGTTATTGCCGATATTAGTGGTTATACTCAATTCATACAGCAGTATAAAAAAAGTTTGCTGCATGCAGAAATGCTGATCTCTGAATTAATTAATGCGATCATTCACACTTCGAAAAAACCATTGACTGTTAACAAACTAGAGGGCGATGCGGTTCTATTTGTCAGCCAGATGGATAGCAAAGAGACAACAGTAACAGTTGACTTATCAAAAAACATTGTTAATCAAGCAGAAACTTTTTTTAAAGCATTTAAACATAAACAAAATCAATTAATCGCTAGCAATTTATGTGATTGCGATGCTTGTATAAACTTAGATAAATTACAATTAAAAATTGTCTTGCACATAGGCGAAGCCTTATTTAAAAAAATTCAGCAATTTGATGAAATTGCCGGAACAGATGTCATTATTGCCCATCGGTTATTAAAAAATTCCATCGATGCGCATGAATATCTATTAATGACGCAAAATTATTATCAACATTGTGGCGGCTGGCCAACGGAAAAGCCTGAATTTTCAAAAGAACATATTGATGAAATAGGCGATGTAGACATCGTATTTTATCGCTTAAAATCTGCCAAAAAGACACCGCCGATTAAAAAAAGCAAATTGAAAGGATTCGGTAATCTTTTGCGGTTAGAATTGTATCGCATGTTGCGTACATTAGGGTTAAAACAAAGTAAGCGGTTCGAACATTTGCCGATAAAAAATTAATTTCATCGTTGATAAATATCAATCACCTCATCACCAACAAGCAGTTTGGTCATTAAATTCAAGAAAGAAACTTTTTGGCTTTGCGCCACCTACCATCAACTGTTGATAAGAAAGATTGGTGCTAACACCCATAATAAATGAATTCTGCCAAGTTGAAAGAGATTTAGCACAGAAAATAGTTCCGGAAACTCGAACATCTTTCAAGTGACTATTATCCAACTTTAAATGCATGGCCATCAAACCGCCTGAATTAATTTTTGTTCTATTATAAGCAGATAGATCTATTGTAAGCATATGCAAATTATCTAGTTGCGCATTATCTAAAATTAAATTATTCGAATTAAAAAATCCACCAGTAGCTGAGCCACCTACCATTTTCAGTTCGCTAGCTGCTATGATTTTTGTCTTATTTAGCGTTGCGTAATTTAATTTGGTTCTGTCGCTAAAAATTTCTAAATTATCAGCGATGGTACCACCTAGCGTAACAAGCGCAGCGATTATCTTACTATTAGTAATTTTAATGCTATCTGCTGTTACTTGCTGAGATTGAATATTACAATTGCTAATATCTTTTTTAATAATCACATGGATAGGATTATTGATAGGACAATCTGCATATACTAGGTTGGTTAAAGAAAGAAATAATGCGATGGCAGTAAGTATTTTTGTTTTCATCTGGAGGTTATCCTGGCAAATTGATTAGTAGACAGTCAGTATATAAACAAAATAAACAGGATTCAACTGAAGAGGGTTGCAGATAATCGTTCATGAGCTTGGAATTTTCTAACGCGGCTCGGCTAGGCAATGGTGGACAAAGCGTAGCGTGCCCACCCTACATTTATTTCTATGGTAGGGTGGGCAAAGCGTAGCGTGCCCACCATTACCTACCTAGCCGATCTAGGTGAACTGGGTGTCTTATCATCAAGTTCTTCTTGTTGAGCTTTGATAATACTTTTATTAAAACTATAATTTACCTCTCCCAATGGCTCATGTTTTTCTATAACAGGATTTGCTGGTCTACGACCTATTGAGAGTCTTCTTTCTAATAAAGTCTCCTTGCATGTATCTTGAATAATCCCAACTGGAAAATCCTTATTCATAGTAATTTCCATGCGATCGTCAAGGCGCTCTTGATAAGTAGCAATCAAGCTATATTCATGTGGTTCTAAAAGTATTGGTTTGAGATAGCCTTTTTGATGATCATATTGCATTATTTCATTATATTGATCCGTTCTAACAGCTAAAGCATACACTACTGGCGCTTCCCTTCGCTCCGAAAACATGGTTAAAGATGGCTGTTGCACGGCATTTAACAAGTCATTTATCAATTCTCTTGCTTCTATTGGTTGTGCAGGTACGTAAACGGAAAATTCTCCTGTTCCTGTGTATACACCCAAGCTTTCCGTTTCCGTATCGCTTCTCAATTTTTTAGATGGGTTCGTGGAAGATGGTTTTACGGCAAATAATATACTAAATATCGGTTCTTCTTGATTGCTAGGCATATTATATACTCCATCTAAACGTTATCTTTATATTATACAACGAAATGTATTATAAATTCTCAAAATTGCTTGAATTAAAAAATAACAACTAATCAATAAGATGCTGCTTATAAAAAAGATTTTTTAACTCTTCAGCAGCGGGTATGGTCATCTCGGTGTTATCATAGAAGACTTTATTGCATGAAACCCACCCTCTCCCGCCCTTCGGGCACCCTCCCCCGTAAACGGGGGAGGGGCTAATAGATAGGTCAAAATTTTTCTTTCGATTATACAATGAATTCAGATTTTAACCCCTCCCCCGTTTACGGGGGAGGGTGCCCGAAGGGCGGGAGAGGGTGGGTTTTTCATGCAACAAAATCTTCCAGGATGACAACATACATACAAAAATATGTGAACAGTTAGCCACCATGGGAGAATCAAATCTAGTAGCCTAAAAAAAACAAATACAAATACCTAACCAACCCAAATCTTACACGTTAGGTGCGACCTTCACAGTTGATTCAACCTTCAATACACCATCTACAGATTTAGCAACTTTAATCGCATTATCTAATTGCGCTTTGCTGGTTGCGATTCCAGTTAAATATACTACGCCATTATTGGTTTCAACATGAATACTCATTGCGGAAATATTTTCATCAAATAATTGTTCGCGAATAAGCAGACCTTTAATTTTAGAAGTAATCAAAGTATCCGTAAATGGCTGATCACTTTCTTTAATTGTCAATTGCGTGACATCTACATTTTTAACACCAGTAGTAGCTTGAGCAATTTCAACCGCTTGTCCTGCTTGGCTATTAGAATCCACGTTTCCAGAGAGCATCACCACACCATGTTGCGTAGTCACATTAATTTTAAAAGCAGATAAATTTTTATCGAGCAGAATTTTGCTTTTGACTTTTGCAGTGATCACACTGTCAGTCACTACGGTTTTAGAAGATTCAGCAAAGGTTTTTGTGGTAAATAAAACGATTAAGCATAATAAAAATATTTTTGAACAAACTAAAAAGTAATTCTGTTTCATTGTATTATCTCCATTTAATTTAAAAAACAAAGATAATTATAACAAAATAGGGCAGACCGATCAAATTTAAAATTTGATCAACATAGGCTATAACGCGTTATTTTTTGCCCAAAAAAATATGTTATAATTTATTTATATCCTATCTATTAAGGAGGCTTTATGGCCAGCAAATATGGAAAAAGTGCACAAAAAGAAGTAAAAAAGGAAATGCATAAATTTAAACGCGGAATCGCCACTAGTGGCCGCGGCAAAACCAAGGTCAAAAGTCGGCAACAAGCGGTTGCAATTGGCTTGTCTAAAGCCCGAAAAAAAGGCGCCAAAGTACCTAAAAAAAAATCTTAAGCCAATAAATTACAAGGAATGTAAAATGACAAGCAGAGGTATGCATGTCTTTAAAAAAATACAAACAAAAAAGAAATTTCAAGCTAACACCAGAGCCCGCTGGTAAAAAGGGCAAAAATCGCAAAAAATTACTTTATTTAATTCAAAAACACGCCGCCAGCCATTTGCATTATGATCTGCGACTAGAATTAAATGGTGTACTTAAAAGCTGGGCTGTGCCAAAAGGCCCCAGCTTAGATCCAACTGTAAAACGTTTAGCCGTTCACGTGGAAGACCATCCAATCAGTTATGGCTCATTTGAAGGTATTATTCCTGCGGGACAATATGGTGGCGGCACAGTCATGCTTTGGGATACTGGTGAATGGGAATGTCAAGACACCAACCCAAATACTGCCTATAAAAATGGTGATTTAAAATTTATAGTGAAAGGAAAAAAATTAAAAGGTCTATGGAAATTAATCCGTTTAAAAAATGACCCCAAAAATTGGTTACTCATCAAAGGAAAAGACCGTTACGCACGATCAGAAAATACATATGCTATTGTCGAGAAAAAGCCAAATAGTGTGATCAGCCGTCGTTCTTTGGCAGGCATTGCAGCAAAAGCGGATAAAAAATCTATTCCCTCATTCGCTATGGACTACCCCTTTACCCATCCAAATAAAATTCTCTACCCGAATAAAAAAATAACCAAACTGGATTTAGCCAACTATTATCAGCAAATTCATAGTTGGATATTACCCTATGTCATTAAAAGACCATTGTCACTGGTGCGCTGCCCGCAAGGACAACAGCAAAAGTGTTTTTATCAAAAACATATTAACGATATGGCGGCAAAAAATATTTACACGCTTAATATTAAAGAAAAAAATTCTGGCATAGAATCGTATATATACATTAAAGACACCAATGGCTTAATGGAATTTATTCAGTTGAACGTTTTAGAAATACATCCTTGGGGTTGCCGTATTGATAAATTAGAAAAACCAGATATGATTATTTTTGATCTTGATCCAGGACCCGGCGTAGCATGGAAAACTATGATTGAAACTGCGTATTTGGTTAAAGAAAATTTAAAAAAAATTAATTTAATTGGCTTTGTTAAAACCACAGGTGGAAAAGGTTTACATGTCGTTGTGCCGATCAAACCACTATATAGTTGGAATGAGATAAAAACATTTTCACATGCTTTTGTTGAATATCTGGTTTCCCTTCATCCTCATTTATATCTTGCTAATATGAATAAATCTAAACGAAAAAATAAAATTTTTATTGATTATTTGCGAAATCAACGTGGTGCTACTACGATCGCGCCCTACTCTACTCGTGCAAGTAAAAATGCATCTGTTTCAACACCATTAACCTGGGATGAGTTATCTAATAGAATTAAATCAGATACGTTTACGGTTAAAAATTTACCTGATCGTTTAAAAACCCTCAAAAAAGATCCGTGGGGTGAATTTTTTGAACTTAAACAAAAATTAAAGTTGCCTAAATAAAATGTCTCAACCGATCTTCTAAATTTAATTTAATGACCGGCCAATCTGCTTGTATGATGCTAAAAACAGCGGTATCTCGAATGAAGCCATCTGGTAAAACCATATGACAACGTAATATACCCTCTTCGACGGCACCTAATTTTTTGATGGCTGCACGTGAATGA
>DATAXC010000329.1:0-3810 GCA_036266895.1 Gammaproteobacteria bacterium | reverse complement strand
AGAAAAGACGGGCACCGGCACGCACGCGGGCACGTTCACGATTAGGCCATGGTAGTTGGAAATACACCCCTCACCCGCCGCCTAACGGCGTCGGCCTCTCCCACAAGGGGAGAGGCAATACTTCTCACTTTTCCCATTTATTCAACAACGCTCCTTGTGGGAGAGGCAATACGCTTCACTTTCCCCACCCTCTCAAAGAAAAGACTAATCTCATTATATAACCAAGTTATTTATCGGAAATATCCTCGCTAACTTCACCTGATTATCTTTCACTTGCAAAATTTCAATCGGATGTCCGGCAATCATCACAGCAGTCGCAGGATGCGGCAACGCCTCCAAATATTCAACAATCAAACCGTTAATCGTACGTTGACCAACTAACGGCAACTCCCAATCCGTTAATCGATTAAATTCTCGTAACGTCACACTGCCATCCACTAAAAAACTACCATCGGCCTGTTGCTGCACACGTTTAGCCACGGTCAAACTGGCCGCAAAATCACCCATAATTTCCTTCAAAATATCTTGCATTGCAATCAATCCTTGCACTTCACCGTATTCATCTACGACAAAAGCAACTTTATCGGCACTTTGTTGAAAATAACCAAGCTGCACATTTAAAGCCGTGCCTTCTGGCACAAAATAAGGCGGTTGCAACAACGCTTGCAACACTTCTTTATTGGTAATCGGTTGCGCGGCAAACAGCTGCGGCAAAATATCACGCACATGTAAAACGCCGACTACTTGATTAATGGTTTCTTGAAAAAATGGGATCCAGTCATGATGCAAATGCTGTAATTGTTCAACAATTTTTTCCCAGGGTTGCGAAACATCTACTCCAACAATTTGGTGGCGCGGCACCATTACTTCTTCAACAGTCAATTTATTCAAATCTAAAATACTTAATAGCATACGTTGGTATTGGCGCGAGATATTTCCTTTGCTATCATAGACAATGCTGCGTAACTCTTCGCGTGATAAAGGTTCTACGGTTTCGCCCGTCACCCGAACACGCAATAAACGCAACAAACCATTGGTCACAGCATTCGCTAACCATACCATCGGATAAAATAGCTGCAAAATAAACTGAACGGGGTAAACTACCCATTTTGCTACTTTATCCGGATAAAGCGCCGCTAAAGTTTTAGGTGTGATTTCCGCGAAAATCAAAATGACGATGGTTAAAGCTAAGGCGCCCAGCAAAGCACCTTTATCTCCCCAAAAATGAAATGCGATCAGCGTTGCCAGCGAGGAAGCGAGTACGTTGGCAAACGTACTGCCAATCAAGATTGCACCCAGTAAACGATCAGGGCGCCGTAGTAATTTTAACAACCGAATGGCATAGCGTTTCTTCAGCCGGGCCTTATGGCGTAAACGATAACGATTGACTGCCATCAAGCCGGTTTCAGCACAAGAAAAGAAAGCTGCCAATAAAACAAGCGAGGTTAATAGCAAACTAAACAACATAATTTGAAAATGACTCACAATGGGTTGACCTATTTAAGTATTCCTTAATAATTATCATGGATAATACACCTTATTGCTAGTAGTACATTATTATAACAACACTAAACACACAATCTATTTGAAGCTGAAGGATTTGTTTTTTGCACAGAAACAAAATTTTAATTTATTGTAGGAGCACCCTCGTGGGTGCCCAACTAATAAATTAAATTTTTTGCGCAATGGCTACGCTTCAAATACTATCTCAACTTAAGTGGAGAAAGAAAATGGCTCATTCACGCAGCAACCTATTACCTACAGAAAACTTTGTTTCTCCTCTGCCGGCTTCATCACTGGGACTGGGTGGAGCCACCCGTCGCTCCGCTGAGGAGTCTGATAGTAGTGATGATGAAAGAAAATCTGAATCTGCCCAAACGCCAGCATCACTACCAGCGCGTACATCTATTAGCATTACTACTGAAGAAACAGCAGAAGAATTACGAGACAGCGTATCAAGGTTTCTTGCCAACGACCCTGCAAGAATACCGCTGCGAACATCTACCTCTAGATTAGACCCGCTGCCTGAAGTAGATGGGTTTTTGATGATTCCTATCAATCCCACAACATCCGCAGAAACGACAGCTACAGTACCTACTCACTCAAATCGTTTACCGATTGCTATTATCGCTGTAGTAGGAGGTGGGTTTGCCATCTTATATAGCTGCAACCAAGGTATTGAAGGCTATATCAGTCTATCCTTTAGCACGCTCGAACCCAGATGGTTAGAAATACTCGCAGCCACCTCGATTCTTGCAACCGAAATGGTTCTATGTACGCCCACCACTATAAAAAATCTGCAAGAATCACTGAATATGATCCTTAATAAACAATTACCGCCAGAATGGCCAACATTATCTTCTAAGTTAAAAAATATCGTCAACATTGTCATGGTGCCTGCCACGTTAGCCACTTTATTTTCTATGACATTGCGGCCGCTTTCTGTGCTCCCTAGTAACAAAATTTCACCTTTCATCTTTTACCCGCTCACTGCCACACTTGGAGTCAGTGCACTGGTAACAGGATTTTCTAGTCGCGTGTATGAATCTTATAAAAATTTATATTTTTGGCTTGCTGGGCATGAGAACATGCAATTTAGTCTCTTAAGTAAATTCATCGGTTATCCATTAACGACCACAGACATGTTACAAGATGCCATTAATGCGTTTACCTTATTAACATTATTTTTCCAAGCAGAAGAATTCTCTGCATTGTTAACCTTAGCGGGTATTTCTGCGTCAATGATGGTTACTTATCAACTATTTTTTGGTATTTATACTATCAAAGCGCTTGACAGTTTTATTCATTATTGCAAAGCAGGCCGCTATAAAGCCGAAGATTTTTTTGCTTTTATAATGGCGATGGCGCTTGCAGGTATCTTAGCTTATAGCATGCAGCCTTTTAATAGAAAACATTTAGAAGATTTCATTACTGACTATTTTACTCGTATTGATCCTACTAGTGTTATTTTTTCTAAAATAATGGATGCTTTTACTTGGATTATATCGGCATCCAATCTCCCTGCCTCTACGGGAGCGAAACTAATGGATGCTTTTACTTGGGTAGTGGCAGGATCCAATTTCTCTCTCGCTACCGGCGCAGGGACAGTCTTTATGCATGAATTACTTGCTGTTCTCAAAAATACCAATCGTCATGTCTATAATATCATTACTGAAAAAATCGCTAGCTGCTGTCCTTCCTCCTCTGACGAAGAACGACAACATTTATTAGCGGCCACCATTACCACGGATACGCAAACCATTAACTATCTCAGTGACGAAGTAAAAGAACCAGATGCAGAAGCTAGCTATACTGCACCGGAAATATCTAGTGGCATATTAATATCACCAGAACAAACACAGATCAGCCAATCTCGCTCACCCCATACTTTCATTAACAAGATAGGTAGTGGGTCATCAACACAACAAGCACCAGCGATATCTGTGGAAAATACCAGCATCACACCACGCCGCTGCCTACCTTGGGGCGCGAGAGCCTCTTGTACGATCTTGTGAAGCAGGTATACTTAACATCTCTCTGTACAGGGTGTTGTGGAATAACGCCATGTACAAAGATGTAACTATCTTTATTATTTAATCTACGCAGGTGCTTGAACAGCTATGTTTAATCAATTTTCTGATAATTTAAACAACATTATTAAAAAGATAACCGGTCAAGGCCGGCTGACTGAAGCCAATATTGCCGATGCTTTACGTGAAGTGCGTGTTGCCTTGTTGCAAGCTGATGTGGCGTTGCCGGTTGCCGTGGATTTTATCACCCACGTGCAAAGTAAAGCGGTCGGCACCACTG
>DATAXC010000328.1:0-9399 GCA_036266895.1 Gammaproteobacteria bacterium | reverse complement strand
AACAACAAATCCAATTTGATAGCCGTGTTATTTTTGAATCAGTCTTAGGTTACATTGTCGAAAATACTGTGATGCAATCGGTATTGCAGGAAAAATTAAAACAGCAGCCACAAATTAATTATTATGCGCCGATTAAATTAACGCAAATGCAAGAAGTCGCGCAACAGATTGTTTTAACGGCAGCAGATGGACAATGTTTTCAAGCAAAATTAGCGATCGCTGCTGATGGCGCGCGTTCATGGTTGCGCGAACAAGCTGGCATAGCAGTTACGCAACACGATTACCAACAGCAAGCCTTAGTCGCAACCGTGCGTACGGTGTTGCCGCATCAACACATCGCACGTCAAGTTTTTAACCAAGATGAGATATTAGGCTGGTTGCCGCTGAGTGAAGCACACACTGCATCAATTGTCTGGTCGCTGCCAGTTGTACGTGCGCAAGCATTATTGCAACAAGAAGAGGCAGCATTTATTCAAACATTGCAAACCATTTTTCCCTATTTGGGTCAGATTGAATCGGTCAGCGCACGTTATGCATTCCCATTGCAGCAACAACAAGCGCAACACTATGTTGCTGGACGCGTTGCTTTGATTGGGGATGCAGCGCATGTGTTACATCCTTTGGCGGGGCAAGGTATTAATCTTGGATTATTAGATGCAGCGAGTTTAGCTGAGGTGATTGCGGATGCAGTGACGCAACGCCGTGATTTTACGCATCCAGTTTATTTGCGTCGTTATCAACGTTGGCGACGTGCAGACAATGAATTAATGTTACGCGGCGTCGATGAAATTAAAAAAACCTTTGCCAGTGATCATCAATGCGCGCATATTGCGCGTGCCTTTGGCTTAAACATGATTGATCGTGCCAATTGGTTAAAAAGAATGTGTATGCGTCATGCAGTTGGTCAACGTGGTAAATTGCCAAAGTTGGCTGCTTCTAATGGTGGCCCATCTATATCCCCTCCCCCATTGGTGGGGAACCCTCTCCCCTAGCCCTCTCCCGCAAGCGGGAGAGGGGGAGTAGGTATTGTTGATAATGCTATTGGTGCCCGGTAGGGCGGGAGAGGGCATCTTTCTTTTGCTAGACCATGAACGTTTACGGAACAAAGCCTGCTTGTAGTTGAGTTAATTCCTCGCGTAATTTGTTTTCTTTTTTTACTAATGCTTTTCGCATGCCGTTTTGGAGGGAAGGTTCAGTGCCAAGTCGTTTATGCCAAATAACGTGTTGCAGCGTATAATGTATATTATCTTGTGTTGTTAGACTCTTAAGCAAATTATATTTTTTGTCTTTTTCCGCAAAAGTGTTTTCTGGCATTTTTTCTAAAAGATATTTTTTTAGCCGCGACTTGGTTGTGTGTGTTGCTATTTTGTCAAGTGTTTTTTGGGGTAACGCAGGAAATCCCTTTGCATCATGTTCTTCTAATAAGCTAAAAACAGCTTTACTACTTTCTGCGGTTTTTATTTCCTTAGGAAAAGCTTGTTCATGTATATCATGGATTTCTTTTGCCGTGATTGGCGTTGTATTTCTTTCTATCTGTGTAAATTCAGCGATCTTTATTTTTTCTTCATCAGTTAATCCAGTATCGGTGATGGGTGTTGAAATAGGAATTGGTTCAGGTGAAGGTTGCGCATGTTGGTTTGTTGAAAACAATCGATTAACTTGAGTATTGATTGCTGCGAGCATATGCGTTTGGTCAAATGGAATAACATCAGGAGCAGTGATGCTCAGCTGCATGCCTAATGTATCCATGATTGTTTGTAAGGTTTTGCGTGTATTAGGATTAGGCGACTGATTAGTGAATTCAACACCAAGCAAAACGATGTTATTATTATATCCTAATGAGGTTAAATTAAGAATTATGTTTCCTATCGTTTTATAGCGTAAATGGTCATCTGCACTTATATCTGTGACTAGAATAGCTAGTCTATAACGTGAAGCATGATATGGATGTTGTTGATTCATCCCGTAACGCAAAATTTTTGCTGGTATAATTTCTGTTATGCTGGTCACGTCTTTTAAAGATGGATGATTCGAAATGGCAAGTTCACTGGTTATCGATAGTGAGCCATGGCAATAATTAAGCAATAAAACGTTGATAGGATCTGGCGGTAGTGCGTCGCCTGCAAGCGTATGCGTATGATCCAATCCATTTTGCATAATAATAGGCATAGATGCTGTTGTCTCTGGAATCATTTCTTTTTGTTCTACTAATTGCAGGATCATCTGGCTAGTTGATGTGCGAGTGGGTAAGGCGAGGTTAGTATCAGGCGCAGGAGATGATTGGGTTTGATCTGGCATATTACTATTTAATATCTGTATGAAGGTCTGCTTGTTTAAAGTCGTAACACGTGTTTGAATGAATTCAATTTTTAAAAATAATAGTATATCTCCTAGCTGTTTTTTTAGTGTAATCTCTGCTGCACTATTTTTTTGCAGAACGATTCCAATTAAGACTACATTCTCGAGCGGGTATCCAGCCTTCATTAAGTAGTCAAGATTCGTTTCCACAAAGAGCAGATTATCTTTTTCTGTGGTGATATAAATCTTGTCATAACTGGCGCTTTTAATTTTAGGAAAAGCTTCGTGCATTGATAAATAGTTTGTTTCTGTAAAAATAAATTGCGTTTGTTGATTGGTTACAGTGTTGTTGTCTAATGCTAATTGAGGAAGGATGTCTGAATCGCAATGATTGATAATTAATATATTGGTCGGGCGTGTCTGACTCATAGGTATTCACTCTCTTTATATTATTTAAGATAGGATCGTTATAGAATTATTTAATGAGGGGAATTATATCAATCGAAGCTTAACAGCAGCTTAAGAGTATTACTAGGCATTGCTTTTTTCTCTTGTTTTCCAGCGGCGTATAGCACATCATATAATGATTTAACTTTGGAACTTATTTTTTACCAGGCAGGGTTAACTATGTGGCTTAACAAAATTCTTTTAGTGCTTAGCATGGGTTTAATCATCGTTGGCTGCGCCTCAGATGGACACTATGCGGGTCGCAGCGCTTACAATCGGCCAGCCACCAATACCGACATGGGCGTACGTTATTTATTGGGCCGTGGTGTACCGCAAGATAATGCCAAAGCATTCCAATATTTCAGCAAAGGTGCTAGTGAGGATGATCCGTTCGCGCAAAATGAATTGGCTTATATGTACGCATCGGGTAAAGGCACTTCCCGTGATTATGCTAAAGCCCTTAGTTTCTATCAACAAGCCGCCAATCATGGTTTGGCCAGTGCGCAATATAATTTAGGCTTGATGTATTTGACCGGTTTAGGGACTGCCCCGAATAAAGCATTGGCCTTAGAATGGTTCCGGAAATCGGCTTCCCATGGTTTTGAGCCGGCTCGTATTGCATTGGGTCAATATCAATAGATTTCTTTGAGTTTTTCCTATGCCGCAACCACGCAAGCGTTTTGGGCAGCATTTTTTACAAGACCAGGCGGTTATCGAGCGCATTGTCGGCGCGCTATCGCCTAACGTCGGAGAACATTTAATTGAAATTGGTCCCGGACAGGGCGCGTTAACCCTACCGATTATTCAGCGTGGACAAACATTAACTGTCATAGAATTAGACCGCGATTTGCTGCAGCCGCTAACCCAACGCATAGGTCAACAGGGGTTGTTACAAGTTTATCAGGCCGATGCGCTCACATTTGATTTTGCTGACTTAAAGCGAGATGAACGCCCATTACGTGTGTTTGGTAATTTGCCTTACAATATTTCCACGCCGCTGATTTTCCATTTGCTTGAGTTTGTTCCTATTATTCACGATATGTTATTTATGTTGCAAAAAGAAGTGGCAGAACGGTTGGCGGCACCGCCAAGTAGCGCGCATTACGGGCGTTTGAGTGTGATGGTGCAATATTATTGCCAAGTCGAATTATTATTCCATGTTTCTGCTGCTGCGTTTTATCCGCCGCCGCAAGTACAATCTAGCATCGTGAAATTGTTGCCCTATGCGGTCTTGCCCTATGTCGCAAAAGATACCAAAGTATTTGCGGAAGTGGTGAAACAGGCTTTTGGTCAGCGCCGTAAGACATTACGCAATAGTTTGCATGGGTTGGTTAGTGATGCTATTTGGCAGCAAGTCGGCATTGACTCGGGTTTGCGTGCTGAAGCATTAAGTGTGCGGGAATTTGTTGAGATTAGTAATGCGTTAAGAAGAACGTTATGACCACTTATGCCATAGGCGATGTACAAGGTTGTTTTGCCGAGCTGCAACAATTGCTTGAACGGATTGCTTTTGATCCAACTCAAGATACCTTATGGTTTACTGGCGATTTAGTAAATCGCGGACCACAATCGTTGCCCGCATTGCGTTTCATTAAATCGCTCGGTGATAAACATACAGTGGTATTGGGCAATCACGATTTGCATTTGTTAGCGGTTGCTTATGGTGTGCGAACTTTGCATAGAGATGACACACTGAATGATATTTTAGCGGCACCTGATTGCGATGAATTAATGGATTGGTTACGGCATCGACCGTTGCTCTATCATGATCGTCATTTCGATTGTGTGTTAGTGCATGCTGGTTTAGCGCCTTGTTGGACAGTAAAACAAGCGCAAACTTTAGCAAAAGAAGTGGAAGTCGTTTTAGCTGGCGACACCCCGGCTTTTTTTCTGCAACACATGTATGGTAATGAGCCTGCTGCTTGGCAAGATAACTTGGCGGGTATGGAGCGATTGCGTTGTATTACCAACTATTTAACCCGTATGCGTTTTTGTTACGAAGATGGTCGATTAGAGTTATCTTATAAAGGTGAGATAACGGGTAAGCCGCGGGAATTAATTCCTTGGTTTGAAGTAAAAGATCGTGCCAATGTCAATGCAAATATTGTGTTTGGGCATTGGGCAGCATTGGGTGGAAAAACGCCATTGCCACATCTATATGCGCTCGATACCGGTTGTGTCTGGGGAAATTGTTTGACTGCATTGCGTATGGCAGATGGTGTGCGCTTTAGTGTGAAGTGTTGAGAGGTATAAAAATGTCTGTTATTCCGACTTCCCCAATCATTGCAGCCATCGTTGCAATGGCAGAAAATCGCGTGATTGGCCATCATAACCAATTACCATGGCGATTACCTGCTGATTTGAAACATTTTAAAACGTTAACCATGGGCTGTCCGGTGTTGATGGGCAGAAAAACTTATGCATCAATCGGTAGACCGTTACCTGGCCGTTTGAATGTGGTGATCACACGAGACCCTGCATTTAAGGCGGAAGGGTGTGTTGTTGTCACTTCGTTAATCGATGCGATCAAGCGTGCTTCGTTAGCGCAAGAAGTCAAAACCATCTTTATTATTGGTGGCGCTGAGATTTATCAGCAAGCGTTGCCGTTGCTGCAACGTATTTATTTAACGGTTATTCATCATTTGTTTGATGGCGATGCTTTTTTCCCAGAATTAGATAAGGGCGAATGGCAAGAAGCCGCTTGTGAACGACATGCTGCTGATGAACAAAATCCATACGATTATAGTTTTGTGACGTTAGAGAGAGTAGGAAGTAACTAGGGCAGTGGTCAAGTTTCTCCCCTCTCCCACTTGTGGGGGAGGGTCGGGGGAGAGGGTATTTTTTAAAAATCACGGCTGTAAATAAAATGCCCCATCAAATACACTATTTAATTGCCCGCCTAGCATACGAAAGAAACTCGAAGAACTGCCATATTCATGATATTCCATCGTGCCAAATTCTTTTTGCATGACATCCATCAAATTACCCAATCCATCGACTAACCCTAATTTAGCGGCAGATTGACCTGACCAGAAATCGCCAGTAAATAAAGTTGCTGGATCAGCAGTCAATTTACCTTTGCGGCCCGCTAAGACGGCCTGAATAAAGTTTTGATAGACTTCACCCATCACTTGTTGAATTTTTTGCATATCTGTTTCGGTTTGCGGCATAAAAGGATCTAAACGATCTTTATCATTGCCAGCGGTATAAACGCGCCGTTCAACACCAATTTTCTTCATTAAGTCAACAAAACCAAAACCTTTCATGATTACGCCAATCGACCCAGTAATTGTATTCGGATTGACATAAATTTTATCAGCTGCAACTGCCACATAATAAGCACCGGAAGTGAGCACATCTTCGCCTACAACCACAACTTTTTTACGATATTTCTTTTTAAAGCTCAAAATAGTGTCATGAATAATAGCGGCTTGTACTGGCGTACCACCCGGAGAGTTAATGTTAATGACAACACCTGCTGCATTTTTGTCCGTGAACGCTTCTTCTAATAAAGGAATAACTGTATCAGAAGAAAACTCCCGGCCTGGTGCAATCATGCCTTCTAAACGGATAAGTGCCACGTATTTCTTCCCACTAGCGGCAGTAGGGACAGCACTGCTGCCACCGATCAACTTAAAGGTACTGAAAATTAAATAAGCAAATAGGGCGAACCAAAAGACAAAACGAATGTTTTTCCAGCGGCGGTCGCTACGTTTTTCTTTTAATAAATCGCTGACTAAGCTAGAGGCGATATCGGGCGGGGTAATATCTGACATATTTTTGTCCTAATTAATAAGGTAGGATGGGTGGTTAGCGATTCTTCGGATGATAACCGCGGAAAAAGGTTTTAATCAAGAAAAAGTATCGTTATAATTCGCCATTTTCTACAATAATAAACCTTCAGCGGCTTTCGCTGATCCTCACGGAAGGAAAGAACGTGCGAAATGTATTATCTATCTTAATAGCTTTTTTTACCGGCACTACGACAGCTTTTGCAGAAACTACCTTGAATTTAACGCAAGGGGTTGCTCCGATTAGTCATGATGTCTATCAATTGCACATGTTCGTTTTTTGGATTTGTGTGGTGATCGGTATTGTAGTGTTTGGTGTCATGTTTTACGCGATTATTCATCATCGTAAATCAAAAGGCGCTAAACCTGCTGAATTCCACTCTCATACCCTATTAGAAATTGGCTGGACGATTGTGCCAGTCATCATTTTAATTTTGATGGCTATTCCTGCAACAAAAGTATTATTCAATATGAATGATATTGAACAAGAAGAAATCACAATTAAAATCACGGGATATCAATGGAAGTGGCACTACGAATATATAGAAGATGGCGTGAGCTTTTTCAGTAATCTCGCGACACCTCAAGCACAAATGCTTAATCAAGCGCCTAAGACCAGTGATTACCTGCGAGAAGTAGATCACCCGGTTGTCGTACCTATCCATAAGAAAATTCGTTTTTTAATCACTTCCAATGATGTTAACCATGCCTGGTGGGTACCTGATTTTGCGGTGAAGCGTGATGCTTTACCTGGTTTTATTAATGAAGCTTGGACAAAAATTGACAAACCAGGCATTTATCATGGCCAATGCGCTGAGTTGTGCGGTATTCATCACGCGTTCATGCCGATTGTAGTAGTAGCAACCACTGAGCAAGGCTATAAAGATTGGGTAGCGACACAAAAAGGCCAAGTTACAGCAGGTGCGGCAGAAGCCAATAAAGCTTGGACCATGGATGAATTAATGAAGGAAGGTGAACAGGTATATACCCGCGTTTGTGCTGCATGTCATCAAGTAACCGGTGTAGGGTTGCCGCCGACTTTCCCAGCATTGAAAGGCGGCCCAATTCCAACTGGCCCGATCAAAGATCATGTTGACATTGTTTATCACGGTAAGTCAGGTACAGCGATGCAAGCATTTAAGAGTCAGTTGACGGATGTTGAGTTGGCGGCAGTGATTACCTATGAGCGTAATGCTTGGGGCAATAATACCGGTACCTTAGTGCAGCCTATCCAAATTAAGGCGTTACGTGATGGGAAGTCATTAGACGAAGCATTAACCGTGTTGCCGTCAGCGACATCAACCACGGCGGCAGCAGCTGCGCCTGCGGCTGCAGCAGCAACAAAGCCTGCGGCGGCGGCAACAGCAACAGCAACAAAAGAAGGGCAACCGAAAGAAGTAGCAGCGCCGCCAGCATCAGCTAAAGCAGCTACGCCAGCAGCGGCTACCCCTGTTGCGCCAGCATCAGCTCCAACGCCACCTGCACCTGCTGCTGCGGCAACGCCAGCAACAGCAGCACCCGCTGCAGCAACAACTGCCACACCGGCAGCGGCGCCAGCCGCATCAACACCTGCTGCGGCAACACCAACACCTGCCGCGGCAGCAACACCGCCAGCAGCAGCAAGTGCATCGCCAGCGGATGATTTAAAAGCGGCAATAGCACGCGGTGAAAAAGTATACATGAGCACTTGCGCAGTTTGTCATCAAGCCAGCGGTGCGGGTATACCGCCGACGTTCCCGGCACTCAAAGGTGGCCCAATTGTGGTTGGACCAGTGGATGCGCATATCCATATGGTATTAAATGGTAAGCAAGGTACGGCCATGCAAGCATTTAAACAACAATTGAACGATCAAGATTTAGCGGACGTGATTACTTATGAGCGTAATGCTTGGGGTAACAATACCGGCACACTCGTCAAACCTGAAGAAATTAAAGCCGCTCGAGACAAGAATTAGGAGAACACCATGAATCACGAACACGATCATTCGCATCATCATGACCATCACGCTAGTCATGATGATCATGCGCATGAACCACCACCTCACCATTCATTTAAAAAAGGCATTTTACCTTGGGTGAAAGGCTGGTTATTTACCACTAACCATAAAGATATTGGTACGCTTTATTTATTGTTTAGTTTGCTCATGCTGTTTATTGGGGGTGGCATGGCATTGCTCATTCGCTTGGAGTTATTTGAACCAGGCGCGCATTACTTTGATCCCAATTTTTATAATGAATTAGTGACCATGCATGGGTTGATCATGATTTTTGGTGTGATCATGCCCGCGTTTGTTGGTTTGGCGAACTGGATGGTACCGATGATGATTGGCGCGCCCGATATGGCATTGCCGCGCTTAAATAATTGGAGTTTTTGGATTTTACCCTTCGCCTTTTCTTTGTTAATGGGTTCGTTATTCTTTGTACCCGGTTCTGGTCCTAATTTTGGTTGGACCATGTATGCGCCATTATCGACATTATTTGGGCCGCCAAGTACCGATTATTTAATCGTGGCTATCCATTTAATGGGTATTTCTTCAGTATTAGGTGCGATTAATATCATCGCCACCATCACCAATTTGCGTGCCCCCGGCATGACTTGGATGAAAATGCCTTTATTTGTCTGGACGTGGTTTATTACCGCTTTCTTGTTAATTGGTGCGATGCCCGTGTTAGCTGGTGTAGTGACCATGGTGTTGTTTGACCGACATTTTGGTACCAGCTTTTTTAATGCAGCCGGTGGCGGTGACCCCATCATGTTCCAACATTTATTCTGGTTTTTTGGCCATCCCGAAGTTTACATCATGATTTTGCCAGCGTTTGGCATTGTTTCCGAAGTCATCCCAACGTTTGCCCGAAAAAAATT
>DATAXC010000322.1:0-8029 GCA_036266895.1 Gammaproteobacteria bacterium | reverse complement strand
ATCAATAAGCCAATTAACAGCGGATCATCTGACATAAATATTGCTGGCACTGGTAGATTTAGAGATGAACGACTATACCAAAACGCGATACACTGAATAAGCATGGTGCCGGTCAGATCTTTTCCATAAGTACTGGGAAGACTTTCTACTTTATTTAAATATAATAAATCTGTTTCTTCTCTAACGGCTAAACCAGAAAAAATATCTTCCCGCTTGCTTAGAATAGCTATTTGATCATCAACTTTATCAGCTTGTTCTCTGGTAACAATACGACCAGTTCGTATACCCAATAATCCACATAAGGTTGGTCTAAACAATACACTGATACTACCCGCTGCAATATTACCCGCACGATAATCTGGATGCATAAAAACATAAGTAACAAAATCTTTGATTGTACTCATTAAAAGCTGCGGGTAGTCAGATTGCACCTCTGTCCTAGTTAAATCAACTTCCATCAACTCAAATTCAGCCTGCATAGCAGCAAATCTGGCATCATCATCTTCAACTTCATTCTTAATTTCATCTTCAGCCAAAATCAAACCATCGCTTACTCTCGGTTTATCAGCTTTAATAGCACCTGGATTGACAACATTAATTTTAGTTGTCTCTGCCTTAACAACTTTAACATCATCCATTAATGACAAATTATCGATTGTTTTCTTCATTCTCATAAATTGATCAGTCTTTTTTCGGGTAAATGCAATCATCTTTGCATATTTATTTACATCAATATCGCTAAGATTGGCAATAAATCCTGTAAACAATTTATTACTATTAGCAAGATTATCACTTAATCGTTTTAATTGCGTAAATCGATCTATTAGCCTTGTTAAAGAATTGACAAGAATAAATATACTTAGTAATCGTTCGCCTAGTTTATTATAAACATATCTTTGCTGATCATTTATCCCCAGAATAAAGTCTCTAAAAAAATCATCACGCAACTGACGATTTTCTTCTGAATTTGCAGCTAAAAACTGACCAATCATCAGGTTAACCCAACAAACACTTTGATTATCATGTAATTTAAACCCACTTTGCTCCAGTTGCGCAAGTGTCATTTTGTCGGCATTAGCTTGTATCACAGCCATTATTATTTCATTTAACTGTCTATCTAATTCAGCGCCAGCGATATCTCGAATACCCATTATCAAATTGTGATGCACTAACGGTTGAATTGCACGATGATTAAAATTAATCCTTGCAATTTGCTGTGCATATTCGCCAAGCTGTCGAGATAACACTTGATTTAAATTTCTATCAAGTTGCGTCAAGTCAGTTAAATTAGCAAGTGTTTTGTCTGTTATTAATGTGCTAGTAACATTTTCAGTTTGTAAAAAATTAAGAATGCACTCGTATAGTAATTCTTTTATTCTTCTATCCGCTAATATTTTTATTTCTCGATTGATATAATCAAGTGCATGCGCAGCTAAAATAGTATTTAATTCTGTCTGGATCAGCATAGCTGACCTGTCAATCGATGTTGGTAATAAATAAGGCTTGATTGTGTCCTTATTAAATAGAATAAATTCTCCGCTCTGAGCTGAATATCGCGCAAGAATTTCACTTAATTTACCATTTGCTAATTTTAAACGACCCTGCATATGCTGCAAAGTTTCTCTATTGGTTTTTAAAATAGCTTGGTTAGCAGCACTTTCTATCTGGTGACTAAGGTTTCGCCTATCATGTATCGCTAAATACCGAATGGCCGTGATTAAGTCGCTATCTCCTGAAAGAAATCTTATACATTGAGATAAATCATCAATTTTAGCTAATATTTCATTAGTAATTTCTCTAGAATTTAACATTCGTTCAGTAGCAAGTTGCTTTAAATAATCCCGAAAACGTGCAAGGAAAGCATTACTCACTGCTGTTTTATAAATGGAAATACATATTTCATTAATAGCAGCCTTAGTCAACATGTCAATGTCAAAAACAAGCGTACGCTGTTCGCGCATAGTTAATTTAAAATAAATAGCGTTGTGTTCGCGCAAAAAATCATCGGTTATTTCTGCTGCATTAAGATCCGTACGATGCGGCAGCGTAGTTAGTCGCTCTTTAAAAGTAGATCGCAGCGATTCCAAGATGGAATCCCGCAAAATCATTACGATGACATCTTTACATAAAACTGTAAGATCAGTATGAAGTGTTAATAGACTTTGTCTTTCTGCTTCCGTCGTATTAAGTTGAATGAAGCGAACTAATCTATCCTCCGATGGTAATTCCCAAACAGATTTATATTGTGCTTTCAGGCTTGCCACCAGTTCACCACCACCTTCTTTTACTAGCAACAGTGCTTGGACAGCTGAGAGACTACTTTCATGAACATCTTGGTGTTGCTGATCTGCTACTAGACGATTATATTCGTACTCCATGCCTGCATTAGCGTCTACTGTATAGGAAGAAAAAATTGCTCTTACAGGATTAGGAAGTCCACTAGGGTTATCAATTATAAGAAATTTAATATGATTAATAGCCAATAGTCGCTCCTGCCATTTTTTACGTACAGCAGATGAAGTGGCTGTAACGTCTGGAGAGTAAACAAATTTTTTCGCATAAGGATCAACGCCTAAAGGAGGATGATTAGGCAAATAATCCATATTGATACTCAACGTATCTGTTGCTGTATCAATAAAGAATAAAGGCGTTGGTGTTGTCAAACCCTGCAAAGCTAAATCATTTATTTCCGCTGCATGTGGACCGCAATCACGTTGTCGCAACATCAGTGTCACTTCTGGAAAAACAACTTCACATTGCTGTTGAACACTACTTATTGGAAAGATATCATGAAAGGCTTCGGTGACATTTAGCATTGCATTAACTCTTTCATCTACATAGCGCTTAGATTTTACCAGCTTTCCCTCTTTATCTTGATCATAGATAACATCATCTGGATAAGTACGTGGTGACGAATCAATGACAATAACTTTAATTTTTCCTTCATTATTTTTATGAATAAAATAAGATAAATAGTGAGTGTTATTATAATTAATAATACCAAAGAAAATGATGGGCTTTCCATCTGGTGCAAAAGTCGTCCGAGAACTGTAGCCGCTTAACAATGAAGACAAATCTTTTTTAAAATTATCATATCTAAAATAAAAAGCGCTTTTTGTATCACTCGCTGCCAACAACATGTAATCGCCAGCGGGAATTTGATAAAAATAGTAAGGTACTTCAGGGTGACGGTGGCCATTGTTAGGTAAGCCACTAATATTATTTATTAATAAGCTTGAATAATTTTCTCGTAAATATTGCTCGACTGCCAAGATAGTAGAATCATCATATTGAAACAAAGCAAATTTATCTAATCCTTCTTCCGCCAGCGGGTCTTTGCCAGGAAAACAGGCATTTTCTGGCAATAAAGCTGGCGCTTTGAACTCGGCACGTATTTTATTAACACGATACAAAACATCTTGATCGCCGGCCAAAAGAAGCTGTAACTCGTCATAACTTATATGAGCTAAATCATGTTCCCATCGAAATGTTTCTCTTAGATAAATCTTGCAGATAACTTCTGCCACCAAATTTGAATTATAATACCAAAATAAAATTGCCAATTGCTGATTGGTAATATCTTCACGAATCCTTGCGCTTAATAAAATATCAAGCAATACATCATTGTTTTTTAGCGCAATAAATTCTTGATAGGTTTTTATGTATTCTTTACATACATCAGAAAGATGTACTTTTGAAATACCAAAATGCCATTGCTTCATACCGGCATACATTTGAAACTTCGGCGTCAACATATATTGATATGCCGTTTGAGCACTCGAATTATTGATGATGCCCAGTAAATTATTAACGGCTGCCACACGATTAGGATCAGTTTTTATTTTTTTGGATGCTACATTTCTTGTGCTGGCAATGTCAATTGAATCATTCGTATAATGATCACTGACATCAACTTGATTCAAGTTTTCTGTTGCGTAGCGCACAATTGAATTTTTTAAATTCCACAGCCAATCTGATTCAAATTGTGTCTTGTCAATTAATTTATTTAATCGTTGTTCAGGATCGCGTATTGGGTTTCTTTGAGTTGCAGACCCATATCTACTGCGAATATCGCTAATGATATCCGCTTCAGTAAGCGCTGGGGTTGGCTCTACTATTAGCTCTGCTGGAGAAATACCGTTTGATAATGCTTCTGCGGCACCATTTGATAGTGATAGTGCCTCTACCCCGCTCGTTCTCATCAGCATACCATGCAACACCGCTTCATTTTTATCCAGTGCTGGCGCAGGATTAGCTGGCACAGGATTAGCTGGCACAAAATTATTAGGCGCTTTTTCACCATTAGTCTCGTTGTGTTGCATATGCTTAACCTCAATTTATTTAGTGTGCTATTACACAACCTTGTTGTTTGCTTACAACGCTCAGGAATTGGGGACTATTAAGTAATATTCTTCTTTTCAAGATTATTGGTAGCTTAATAAATAACCTTGGTTTTTATAAGTTCTTTATTAAAAAGTCGTTTTACAGCGTTAGAGGCGATTTTACTACATTAACCTTAAGAAAATATTAGGAAAAAATTAATAGTTCACGTCTATCTTTGCACAGACATTATTGAATAAATCGTAATATGGCCACTAATTTAGTATTTTAAGGTGCCGCTCACTAACGTTCGCGGCTCGGGTGGATGCTAACAGCATTCAAGACTTAGGATTCAATTAATGAATCAACTAAACACTACGTTAAAAAAACGCTGGGCAAAGCAGACGACCATAATGAAAACAATGATGCTGATATTCTTAATTTTAAACAGCATACGCTGAAACTCATGCCATGATTCATATTCTTCCGCATTTTGGCCAGCAGTTAGTTTCTGACTTAAAAAGCCAAGATATTAAAACATGGCACGAAAAATTAGCAACCCAGCCGCCGCAGGTACTCTAACGCCACGTTATCATTAGTTACTTCTAACCCACGAGATTTTAGTAGCTCAAGCTGTTGCTCGAAGGTACGGTATGGTTTGTTATAAGTCGACATTTTTCAGCTTCACAAATAAGAAAACCTGCTCGTGCATTTTGCAATGTAGAGGGGCAGGCCCTGCTTGCTGCATCTTCCTAATACCACTCAGGGTATTTTCTAAAAAAGCCTTTTAAAACCTAAACTGGCGTCCCCAAGGGGATTCGAACCCCTGTTACTGCCGTGAAAGGGCAATGTCCTAGGCCTCTAGACGATGGGGACGTATTGAACGTCGTATACTGGAGCTAGCCGGGATCGAACCGGCGACCTCTTGCATGCCATGCAAGCGCTCTCCCAGCTGAGCTATAGCCCCGATTAATTCCTGAGAGAGCAGCGATTTTATGTAGCAGCCTATGATTTGTCAATAAGAATACCCGTTTTTGTCATACCAAAATAGAAATGTCCGTCCTATTCCAAAAATAGAAATGTCCGCCTGTTTCTGAAAAAACGAGTCATTATGCCGATATCACCTGCTCCAAACGCGCAACTGCTCGTTCACGCCCGATCAGCAATATCGTCTCATCTAACGGCGGCGACACCGTACCACCCGTCATCGCAATCCGAATCGGTTGCGCCAATTTACCTAACTTAAGCTGATGCGCTTCTGCAACCTCTGCCAATACCGCATGAATCGCCGCTTTATCCCAGGCCACCTGCATGAGTCGATCACGTACTACAGTCAATGCAGGTTTTAATTCATCTGGGAAATGTGCCTGCATTTCTTCACTGATGCTTACTTCTTCATAAAAATAACGGCTACGTTCCGCCATTTCTTTTAGCGTTTTGGTGCGCTCACTTTGTACTCTAATAATTTCCACCAATGCGGGGCCATTGTTCGCATCGATCCCTAGTTTATCCATTTGCCAAGCTAATTCTTTAGACACATGCGCCGGATCACTAGTTTTTAAATAATGTTGATTAAGCCATAATAATTTTTCTTGATTAAATGCGGCTGGTGCGCGGTTGATATGATGGAGATCAAAATATTGGATCAATTCATCCATCGAAAAAATTTCTTGATCGCCATGGGACCAACCGAGTCTCACCAAATAATTCATTAAAGCTTCCGGCAAAAAACCTTCTTCGCGATATTGCAACACACTGACTGCACCATGTCGTTTTGACAAGCGCTTACCATCACTACCCAAAATCATCGAAAGATGTGCATATTGTGGTGGTGTCGCCCCTAATGCACGCAAAATATTGATTTGCCGCGGTGTATTGTTAATATGATCATCACCACGAATCACATGCGTGATCGCCATATCCCAATCATCTACCACCACGGTAAAATTATAAGTGGGTGAGCCATCACTACGCGCAATAATTAAATCATCTAACTCACTATTCGCAAAACACAGCTTACCACGCACCAAATCATCAAATTCTACTACACCTTCCAGTGGGTTCTTGAAGCGCACTACATAACTGCCGGTTTGTGGGCTAGTTAAGTCGCGGCAATGGCCATCATAACGCGGTTTTTCTTTTTTAACGGTTTGTTCAGCACGCAAAGCTTCTAAGCGTTCTTTAGTGCAATAACAACGATACGCTTTCCCTTCAGTCAACAATTGTTCGATCACCGCATGATAACGATCAAAGCGCTTGGTTTGATAAAAAGGTCCTTCGTCATAATTCAGGCCCATCCAAGCCATGCCGTCTAAAATCGCTTGTACCGATTCGGCTGTCGAGCGCTCTAAATCAGTATCTTCAATGCGTAAAATAAACGTGCCATTGGTTTTACGGGCATATAACCAACAATAAAGTGCGGTGCGTACGCTGCCTACATGTAAATAGCCGGTCGGGCTAGGTGCGAACCGGGTTCGAACAGATACTGTCATGTTATTTACCTTTATTTAACCTATAAATTATTTGTGCGGGATCCGGTTTATACCTAGCAATTGCAATGCCATTGGCCTATAAATAATTAACCTTTCTTTATTAGCAAAAGAACCCTAGAATATACCATTCGCACTTCAAAAAGCGAAGCCTGAGTTTGTAGAGGATTTAATGAAGCCAGTCAATCAAGCTATTTTTATTTTTATCGCCGCCATTGGTATCATCTTGTTATATTTATTGGCCCCTATCCTCACGCCATTTTTATTAGGTGCATTAATCGCTTATTTGGCCGATCCCCTCGTAAAGCGTTTAGAAAAATGGCATCTCTCGCACTTGTTAAGTGTGATTATTGTATTTTTCTCACTGACATTAATTTTATTATTGCTCATTTTAATGCTAACACCGTTAGTACAAATACAAATATCTTTATTTGTCGAAGCGTTACCACAAATGCTAGCATGGATAGAAGACGAATTAGTACCTTTTGTTAAACAATTTGTCAGCATGGATACGTTAAAAACCTCTATTCCAGCTTCCCTTTCTAAAACCGGTTGGGTAGTCAATACAGTGCTGCAATCCGGCGTCACGGTGATCGAAGTGTTTGTAAATTTAATTTTAACGCCCGTGGTTGCTTTTTACTTATTACGTGACTGGGACAAGGTATTACATATGATTAAAAGTATCTTACCACCGGCTATTAAGCCGACTACACTTCAATTAGCGCGTGACTGCAACGAGGTGCTCGGGGCATTTTTTCGCGGTCAACTATTAGTCATGCTGGCTTTATGCGTGATTTATGGTGTTGGTTTAACAGTCATAGGGTTAAAAGTCGGTTTAATTGTCGGGATTATTGGCGGCATCTTAAGCATTGTCCCGTATTTAGGCTCCATCTTTGTCGTTATTACCGCCAGCATTCTTGCCTTAATTCAATTTGGTACCTGGCAATCCTTAATTGGTGTCGGTGCGGTTTTTTTAATTGGCCAATTATTAGAAAATTATTTGCTCATCCCCTATTTAATTGGCGAACGTATCGGGTTACATCCCGTTGCAGTGATTTTTGCCATTATGGCTGGCGGCGTGTTATTTGGGTTTTTTGGTATATTATTGGCATTACCCGTTGCAGCAGTGGTGATGGTGTTGTTACGGTTTTTTGGTAAGCGCTGTTTTGGGTAAAACGGTTTTTCCTCTCTTCTTGTGAGGGCGCTGTTAATAAATACGT
>DATAXC010000316.1:0-7917 GCA_036266895.1 Gammaproteobacteria bacterium | reverse complement strand
ATTGTGTGTTTTTTGAAAATTAGAACAGATTTTAATATTAGGTTGTTGGAAAAACACCCCTCACCCGCAGCAGAGTTTACCCCGCACTTGTTGCGGGGCAGCGGCCTCTCCCACAAGGGGAGAGGCAATACTCTTCGCTTTCCCATTTATTCAACAACGCCCCCACAAGAGGAGAGGCAAAAGCGCCAGCGTATTGATTTATTCAACAACGTCTCTGTGTGAATGAGGTAAAAAAATCAAGGCGGATGAGCGGTCACTTACTTACTACCCAAACACAGCTTCCATGCGTGCGGCTTTAATAATAGACAATAATCCCGCTGGTACCTGTTGAAAGTGTAGTTGCTTATTCTGTTGTTGGGCTAACTGCAACCATGCGACCATTAACGCGATCGCGGCGCTGTTACTCGCGTGTAATTGGGAAAAATCGACGGTTATATTGGAAGTTGTTATTGACGCGTTTAAATAATCTAAACTTTGTTGATATACAGACATCACATTAGTGAAATTTAATTCACCGCTCAGCGTAAATTTGTTGTCATTGTCATTGTCTTGGTATTTTAATGTGATGTCTGTCATGTGATTACCCTCTCCCCCGGCCCCTCCCCCACAAGTGGGGGAGGGGAGAAACTTGACCACTACCTTAATTACTTTTCAGCTTTAGAAAAATTAACCCATCTATTATCCCCTCCCCCGCAAGGGGGGGGAGGGAACCGGTCATCTTAAATAATCTTTTCATCTTTTTACCAGTTATCTTACCTCACACCTTGATTATGCGTAGACATCCGTTGCAATAAATCATCCATACTGCCGCTAGATAATAAATCAGCAAACTGAGAACGGAAGCTATCTAACATGCTAACCCCTTCTACTGACATATCATACAATCGCCAAACGCTGCCAACCCGTTGCATGCGATAAGAAACATGGATAGGTTGTGAACTGGAGCTGTCAATTTCACTATTTACTTCTACCATGCGCAATCCTTGGCTACCACCACGTACCGGATAAAAGCGTACAGTTTGGTCGGTGTATGCGGTTAATGCCGATGCATAGGTACGAATCAACGTTCGAGTAAATGCTTTTTCAAATTGTGCACGTTGCGCGGGTGTTGCGCTATTCCAGGTTTGTGGCGGCAATACACGCTTAGACATTTCTGCTAAATCGGCATAAGGTACAACATATTGATAAGCAAGCTTGTATACAACCTCTGGCTTGGTTTTTAAATTTGCTTCCTGTGAACGCAATCCGGTAATCATATGATCAGCAATGTATTGGAGTAATGCCACTGGGTCGCTTTGTACTGCTTGTCCTTGCGCGTAAATGTTAGCTGAGCATAGCCAACTGAAGATTAAGAGCATGAACGTTTGAATCAATTTACTTTTTTGCATGGTTTTCTCCGTTTAAATTAAAATGTAACTATCCGATGTGAACGGTACTTAAAACTTTCAATTTTTTTCCTTACTTTCCTTACTCTCTTTACTCGTAGCCGCTTTCTCACCCTCACTACCACCACCTACTTTATAAAGAAACTGTCCAATTAATTTTTCTAACACCATCGCTGATGTCGTGTAATTAATCCGGCTGCCTTGTTTCAAAAAAGTTGTATTATACATAGGCGTAATCGCAATGTAATTATCACCAAGCAAGCCAGAGGTTAAAATAGCCGCGGAAGAATCATCGGGAATATCGTTATAATTGGTTTCAATACGTAACGTGACATTAGCTTTAAAATTAACTCGATCGAGTTCAATTTGTTCTACTTCGCCAATTTGTACACCGCTGATTTTAACTGGTGCTCTTACTTTCAAGCCGCCAATATCTTCAAATGCAGCAACCACAGTATAGGCTTTAGCAGGAAATAATGAGGTCAAGCCACTGACTTTAAATGCCAATACAGTTAAAGCAACCAGTGCGAAGATTAAAAATAAACCGACTAAACTTTCGACGAATCGTTGCGACAACATTACCAATCCCCTATCATCATAGCTGTTAATATAAAATCTAATCCGAGTACCGTTAGTGATCCATAGACCACCGAGCGCGTGGTTGCATTGGAAATACCTGCTGATGTTGGCACAGAAAAATAACCTTGTGCAACTGCAATCCAAGTCACTGCCGCACCAAATACTACACTCTTGATAATGCCGTTTAAAATATCGGCGCGAAAGCTAACAGAAGCTTGCATGTTCGACCAAAACACCCCTGCATCTAATCCTAGCCATTTTACGCCGACTAAGTAAGCACCATAAATTGCCATCACATTAAAAATCAATGTCAGTAACGGCATGGAAATAAAACCACCCCAAAATCGTGGTGAAATCACGCGGCGCAATGGATTTACCGCCATCATTTCCATACTGGATAATTGTTCAGTGGCTTTCATTAAACCAATTTCTGCTGTTAGAGCGGAACCAGCGCGGCCCGCAAATAAAATCGCTGTGACCACGGGGCCTAATTCGCGAGCAACACTTAATGCGACTAATGGCCCTAATTGTTGCGATGCACCAAATTTTGCGAGGGTATGATAGCCTTGCAAGGCTAATACCATGCCGATAAACAAGCTGGATACGATGATGATGATTAACGATAACACACCTTCAGCAAAGATTTGTTGCATGACCAGCGGAAAACCACGGCGAAAATGCGGCGGATAAAATAAGACGTTGTAAAGCAGCAAAGTGGCTTTACCAAGTTGTCGTAAATTTGTGATGCCCCACTGTCCGAGTAGGGTGATGTACGTCATGTTATGCTTTCCTCATTACTTGTTTTGGCCCTCTCCCCCGACCCCTCCCCCACAAGTGGGGGAGGGGAGAAACTTGGCAACTGTCTTAGTTATCATCTATTTCCCACTCCCCATTTGCAGGTCAAGGGAGAAACTTGGCAACTGTCTCCTGGGTTACCTATCCTCTCTTCTCTCCACTACCCATCTATTTTCCCCCTCCCCCGTTTAAACCCTCTCCCGCTTGCGGGAGAGGGGGAGTAGGTTTACCCACCTATATTATGGGAGGGTGCTCGAAGGGCGAGAGAGGGTGGTCAACCTAAAAAATCCTCTACCAACTCCCGCGCCGGATAATCAAACGGTACCGGCCCATCCGGCAACCCTTGGATAAATTGTTGCAACTGCGCCGAATGACTTTGCATAATCATTTGCTGGGTCCCATGACCAATCACGCGCTTGTCTGCAATAATATAAACATAATCTGCGATGCTTAATGTCTCTTGTACATCATGCGATACAATCACACTGGTCAAACCAAGCGCCTCATTCAAGGTGCGGATTAATTTGACCAATACCCCCATAGAAATAGGATCTTGGCCGGTAAACGGTTCATCATACATAATCAACGCTGGATCCAGTGCAATCGCTCTCGCTAAAGCCACTCGCCGCGCCATGCCGCCAGATAATTCACTGGGCATTAAATCGACTGTACCACGCAAACCGACCATTTGCAGCTTCAATAAAACCAGACTATGAATCATTGCATCAGATAAATTCGTATGCTCGCGCAGTGGAAAAGCAACATTTTCAAATACATTTAAATGGGTGAATAATCCCCCAGATTGAAACAACATGCCCATTCGTTTACGTAATTGATAGAGTTGTTTGGTAGATAACTTATGAATACAATGGCCATCGACCAATACCCGTCCGCGAGTCGGTGTTAACTGACCACCCATTAAACGTAATAGAGTAGTCTTACCAGTACCACTAGGACCCATGATCGCAGTTATTTTGCCGCGCGGGATATTGAGGCTGATATCTTTGAAAACTGGATTACCGTTTTCATGCTGAAAGTATAAGTTGTTGATTTCAATGATGTTTTCTGACATGCTGTTTTCATTTGTCCAGGTGTTGACGGCTATGGTTTCATTTTGCGGGTTCTTAAGGCATTGTCAACTAGAATGTGTTAGAGTAGCGATTCATCAAAATAATATGAACAACTTGAATACTATGGATATAGAAAAAATATGTGAATTAGGCCGCACTGTCATCGAAACAGAAGCGCATATGATTCGCAACCTATTACCGCGTATTAATGCTGATTTTGCGAAAGCTTGCCATAGCTTACATCATTGCCAAGGCCGTATCATCGTGGTCGGTGTAGGCAAATCCGGGCATGTAGCCAAAAAAATTGCTGCGACGTTAGCCAGCACTGGCAGTCCGGCATTTTTTATTCATCCTAGCGAAGCCAAACATGGCGACATCGGCATGATTACCGCAGCCGATGTTATCTTGGCCCTATCTAATTCAGGGGAAACTGAAGAAATTATCGGTATTTTACCGGTCATTAAACGATTGAATATCCCATTGATTGCATTGACCGGTAAACCACACTCTACCCTGGCCAAAGCAGCAACTGTACATTTAGATGTCAGCGTAGAAAAAGAAGCTTGCCCGCTCGGCCTAGCCCCTACTTCCAGTACTACCGCGGCGTTAGTCATGGGCGATGCCGTAGCCATGGCCTTATCCCATCATCGTGGTTTTACGCCAGATGATTTTGCGTTATCGCATCCTGGTGGTGCCCTGGGCCGCCGTTTATTATTACGCGTCGATACAATCATGCATCAACAAGCCGATGTTCCTATCGTCACCCACACCGCCTCGATTAAAGAAGCGTTAGTCGAAATAACCCGTAAACGTTTAGGCTTGACCACTGTCGTTGATCAAACCGGTGCCTTAATCGGTATTTTTACTGATGGCGATGTACGCCGCATGTTTGAACAACAACTGGATTTACAGGCATCGATTACCACAGCGATGTCAAAACAACCGAAAACGATTACCGAAAACACCTTGGCTCTTGCAGCTTTAAACGTGATGGAAACCCATCAAATTACTGCTTTAGTCATTACCAATGACCAACAACAACCGGTTGGTGTAGTGCATATTCACGATATTTTACGCGCTGGAGTCAGCTAATGCCGATTACTAAAAAAGCAAAATTAATTCGCCTGTTAATTCTGGACATTGATGGTGTACTCACTTCGGGTACTTTATTTTATGGTGCCAATGGCATTGAGTTAAATGGTTTCCATATTCACGATGGCGTTGGCATTCAATTACTACAAAAATGCGGTATTGCTGTTGCGGTGATTTCTGGCAAAAAATCAGAATCTGCGGTGCGACGCATGCAAGATTTGCGTATTCCTCATGTTTATTTAGGCCAAGATGATAAGTTACCCGCTTATGAAGAGTTAAAACAAAAGCTGCAATTAGTGGATGAACAAATCGCTTATATTGGTGATGATTTACCAGATTTGCCTATATTACAACGAGTAGGGTTAGCGGTGACAGTGCCGCAAGCGCCGCTTGCCTTAAGAGAACGTGTTGATTTAATTACAAAAAATAATGGCGGGAATGGAGCCGTCCGTGAAATCTGCGAATTAATTATGACAGCGCAAGATCACTATGAAACTATGTTACAATCCTACTTAGATCAATAACGACTACTACTATTTGCGGCGACTGGCGATATGACTTATAAAAATACATTTATCAGCATAGCGGTTTTAATCACGATTGGTTTTGCTTTATCAACCATGTTATTCTTTTCTCGTTCGCAAAACATTTATCATCCCAAACAGCAACAACAACCAGATGCTATCATGGAAGGCGTGACCGCGCTGATTATGAATAAAAGCGGCAAACCGAACATGAAAATTGTCACGCCAAAATTAGTGCATTATATGGAAAACAATACCAGTCATTTAACGACACCGCATTTGACTATTTACCGTGATTCACCACAACCTTGGCATGTGACATCCCAACACGCCAAAGCCTTACACGGCACCGATCAAGTGGAATTTTGGGAAAACGTAGTGATTCGTCATGCGGCTGACACACGACATCCTGCAACAGTGATTAAAACGACTACATTAACCGTGCATCCGAATGAACATACTGCACAAACCGATGAATTTATTACCTTAACACAACCTAATTTAATCGTAAAAGCGACCGGCATGCATGCTAATATGAGTACCGGTGATGTACGATTATTATCTGAAGCAAGAGGCGAGTATGTGCCAGAAGCTTAATATTTTGGCGTTGTTAAATAATGATAGAAACAAAAAGACCACAAACCGGAAATGGCCAGTAAATTTTATTCTATCTTTTTTCCTGCTTGCTTTCTTTAACACTCCTAGCATCGCGTTACCTGAAGACAAAAAACAAAAACTGCATATTACCGCTGACTCTGGTATTTATAATTACAAAACTGGTTTAAATATTTATGAAGGCAATGTCAAAGTTGATCAAGGCACCACCCATTTAACCGCTGATCGCTTAATTACTAAAAGTAATGCACAACGTAAAATCGAAGAAGCGATTGCTTATGGCGATCAAACTTTAGCGCATTATTGGACAATACCGCAAATCAGTAAAGCCGAAGTACATGCGCGTGCTCATATTATTAAATTTTATCCCTTAGACTCAAATGTTATCCTAGAAAAAAACGTCGTAGTAACGCAAGCAAAAAACGTTTTTCACGGACAACTCATCTTGTACAATGGCAAAGAAGAAACCATTACCGTGCCGCCAACAGCAAATGCGCGCGCGACTTTGGTTTATGATCCAGAGAAATAACCCTATGGCTACCCTATTACGCGCAGCACATCTCAATAAACGCTTTAAAGCACGCGAAGTAGTCAAAGATGTTTCTTTAGAATTAAAACGCGGTGAAATAGTCGGTTTACTCGGCCCGAATGGCGCCGGTAAAACTACCTCTTTTTATATGATTGTCGGCTTGGTACCGGTAGGCGGCGGTCATATTTTTTTAGATGACTTAGATATCACCCATTTACCAGTACATGAACGTGCGCGCTTAGGGATGAGTTATCTGCCGCAAGAAGCTTCTATTTTCCGCAAATTAACTGTCGCGCAAAATATTATGGCGATTCTTGAATTGCGAAAAGATTTATCACGCATTGCACGCAAAGAAGTGTTAGCACAATTGTTAGAAGAATTTCGTATCTCGCATTTGCGTGACAGTTTGGGCATGAGTTTATCCGGTGGTGAACGCCGCCGCGCGGAAATCGCCCGCACGCTAGCAATTAATCCACAATTTATTTTATTAGATGAACCTTTTGCCGGTATTGATCCTATTTCTGTATTAGATGTAAAACGCATTATCACTCATTTGCGTAAACGCGACATTGGTATTTTGATTACCGATCACAATGTGCGGGAAACGCTTAACATTTGCGAACGTGCTTATATTGTCAATCAAGGTAGCATGATTTGCGCAGGCAATCCTGAAACCATTTTGGCTAACGATGAAGTACGCGCGGTTTATTTAGGAGAAGAATTTAATTTATGATCAGACAATCTGTCACGATTCAAAACAAACTCGGTTTACATACCCGTGCTGCGGCTAAATTAGTTGATGTCGCAAAACATTTTGAAAGCCATATTGAATTGGTGTACCGTGATCGCAGTGTCGATTGCAAAAGCATTATGGGTGTGATTACGTTAGGCGCACAAAAAGATAATTTGTTAGATGTGATCATCACCGGCGATGATGAGCAAGAAGCCTTATCAGCGATTCGCGAGTTGGTGGATAATAAATTTGGGGAGGACTAGGATTGCTGTGTACCTTCCCGCTGCTGCGAAAGCGATAGTCCACGCGGCGGCAATGCTGCATCTCGAGAAAATAATGTTTCGTTTACTGTTTTTAACTGATTAGCTACATTTTCTAATGTAGTTACTGATGTTTCCGAACTTAAAATCAATTCAGTATTGTTTCCTGCTATGTCAGACAACGCTGTATTAATTGTCCGCTCACTTATAGTTAACGGCTGCGGATTAAAGAAAGGGATTACACTTTTTTCGCTTTCTTTACTATTTCGCTCTGCAATAAAATTACAAATTTTTTGTATCGTTGCAATAAAAGGCGTTTCTGCTCGAATATCATT
>DATAXC010000264.1:0-4183 GCA_036266895.1 Gammaproteobacteria bacterium | reverse complement strand
TTTAGCGGTGTAGATCGACAAGTCAATTCGTTACCATCAGAGTATGATGCGGAAACAAACCCAGAAAATCGCGATGAATTACGTAAGCAATTTGAATTGAATTACGTGCCGCAATTCACGCCTACTACACCTAAACTGACTAGGACTTAGCCAGTATGTTGACACTATCGGATGCTATTTTGCAGGAAGAAATATCAGGGGTGCAGCAGTTATTGCATTATCGCTGTGAAGAAATCAATCAATTAGATCCTTATGGTTTTACCCCATTAATTGAAGCGGCCATTGTCGATAACATTGAAATCAGTCGTTTATTATTAACACAAGGTGCAGACCCTAACCAACAAGATGTCACTGGCGGCACCGCTTTACAGTGGGCCGCAGAAAATCACAATCAAGTGTTATGCCAACTGTTATTAGATCATCAAGCCAATCCAAACGCCTATAATTTTGCTGGTCAACCGGTATTAGTGATGCCAACTTTGCGTCGCCAAGCGGCAATACGTCAATGTTTAATAAAAGGTGGGGCAGATCCGTTATTTGCACAAGATTATATTAATGTAAAACTCTTAGGGCATTTATTTGAATTAGTCGGTACCGCGAATATTGTTTCGCCAAACAATCAATTTGTCGAAGTTGATTTTGAAGGATTTTTTCTTGAAGTGACGACTGGACTCATCACTAATTCACTCGTGGAATTTCAAAATCATTATGCTGCGCGGCAATTACGCCGTTATGCCGGCATGGTGCATTATATTGTTGAAGCTTTGCAGCGTGCGTCAGAACTGATTAAATACCAACAATATCGTACCGATTTAAAAAAACAGCAAAAACAAATTAATGCGTTGATAGAACAAGAACCTTTAGTGATTCCAGTCGGTTATGAAGGTCATGCGATTACTTTCATTAAATTAGGTAATATTTTAGTGAAATGTGATAGACGTGAAGATAGTCGTTTATATGATAATGTGATGTTGTATTATGTAAAAAACATGAAAGCGCTAACAACGAATTTTATCAAGTCACTGATTTTTGAAAAACAGCCTTCTGAATTCATCAATAATGAATTACCAGATATACTAGGTTTAGAGCCGCTTACTGAACTGAAAGTAGCATCACAAATTAGCGGTAATTGTTCTTGGGCGAATGTTGAAGCGGTGATTCCGGCATTATTCTTTTTATTGTTAATACCGGTTAGTAAAGATGATCAATCGCATGCTTATCATAAAACCTTGGCATTAAGCTTTTTTCAACGATGGCGTGAATGGAATAAAGAGCGTGCACTGCAATTTTGTATTCAAAGCTATCAAGAAGGTGATAGTTTACGCAAAGCTTGCAAGGCAGAAATATTAGCAGCGGTTTTATTTCAAAGTTGTCGGTTTGATACACAAGATAATATAGCAAGAAGTGAGGCAATTTTATCGGTATTACTCGGTTCGCCTTACGAATATGTGTTAAAAAATTATGTACGCGTTTATTATTATGAGCATAACCGACCGGAAGGCAGACGTTTCTTTGAATTGCTTAAAGCACGTGGGATGAAAATGTAATCTAATGACTTTACTTAATACCGAGCTAACTTGGCCCCCTACTTATCAAGTAAAACGGCATCGTTTAGCAAAACGAGTTAAATTACGCGCCTCTAAACGGGATGGTTTGGTGATTACCATCCCTTATCGATTTAGTTTACGTTCACTGCCCGCAGTATTGGAAGACAATAAAGCATGGATATTAAAGCAGTTAGCAAAAATCCCAGTTACTACGGAAGACCTATTGCCGACCACATTGGCTTTGACAGCAATGAATCAAGTTTGGACAATTCAATATATTTTTTGTCAATCGCGTTTAGAATTATTTCAGCGCCCCACCGGAGAAATTGTTATCGTTGGCAATACCACTGAAAAACAGCACTGTAAGCAATTATTGTTACAATGGATAAAATTGCAAGCAAAAAAATATTTAAGCACATTGCTAGAACAGTGTAGTCGAAAAACGGGCTTGAATTATAGTAGTATACTGATTCGTGATCAACAAACGCGTTGGGGCAGTTGTTCATCCGATAAACGGATTAATTTGAATTATCGATTAATTTTTTTTCCGGTAGAATTAGCTACCCATGTGATTATCCATGAATTGTGTCATACCAAACATTTGAATCACTCGCCGAAATTTTGGCGCTTAGTTGCTAGCCATGACCCAGCTTGGCAACAACATAAACGTGTGTTGCGGCAAGCAAGTCAATATGTGCCGTCCTGGTTAGATTAGTATTATTGGAGAAATAATGAAACGACAACAATGTATTTTTATCGCTATTTTTCTATTTTTTACCTTACCGTTACAGGCACAAACATTATCGCCAATCGAACAAAATATTCGTTTAACAATTGAACAGCAACAACCAGCTCAACTAGCGTTGTTAAAAAAATTAGTCAATATCAATAGCGGTACAAATAATATTGCCGGTGTAAAACGGGTGGGTGACATCATGCGTACTGAGTTAAAACAACTTGGATTTAAAACGCAATGGGTTTATCCGCCCGCTGGTATGAAGCGCGCGCCAACGTTAATTGCAAAACGCGAAGGAACACAAGGTAAACGTTTATTATTGATTGGTCATTTAGACACGGTTTATGCGCCGCAAAGTCCATTCAAACAATTTGAATTAAAAGATAACGGCATAGCGAAAGGACCGGGCGTAATAGATGATAAAGGCGGCTTGGTGATTATCTTGTTTGCGCTGAAAGCTTTGCATGCTGTGCATGCACTCGATAATACCACAATTACTGTCGTATTGACCGGTGATGAAGAAGATTCTGGTAAACCGACCACCATTTCTCGTAAACCGTTACGGGAAGCAGCGAACAATATGGATATTGCTTTAGATTTTGAACCGGCAATGACTTTACAAACTGTCAGTATTGCTCGTCGTGGGATTACCAATTGGACGATTACTTCTCAAGGTAACGAAGCGCATTCCGCTACCATTTTTCATAACACTGTTGGTGATGGTGCGATTTTCGAATTGTCACGTATTTTAACTGCGATGCATAAGCAATTAAAAGGAGAGAAATATTTAGTTTTTAATCCTGGCTTGATAGTAGGTGGTACACAAGCGCGCTCTGATCGTCAAGCGGGTCAAGGCAGCGCTTTTGGTAAACAAAATGTTGTTGCAAAAACAGCAATAGCAGAAGGCGATTTGCGTTTTATTGATCCACAACAAGAACAAGCCGCACAAACGAAGATGATTAACATTGTGGCACAATCGTTACCCGGTACGCATTCTACTATTCAATTTGAGCCGGGTATTCCCGCGATGCCGCCTACTGATACTAATTTAAAGTTAGCCGCCGCGTATAGCGCCGTTAGTGTCGATTTGGGTTATGGAGCAATTAAAACCGATGAGCCAGGTAGTCGAGGCGCTGGTGATATTTCTCATGTTGCTGGCATTGTACCGGCAAATTTGGTTGGTTTAGGTGCAACTGGTTCTGGTATGCATTCCATTGCGGAGCGTATTGAATTGCGTTCTTTACCTGTGCAAACAAAAAAAACTGCGATTTTTATTTATCGATGTATTCTTTAATGGGCAACACTCGCTGTGTTACCCATAATTTTATTTAAATCTACGCGTTTTAATAAATATTGGATACGTACAAATACAATCAATGCACCGCAGCCTATGCCAATGGTTAAGCCCCACCATATGCCTTGTCCGCCAAATGATAAAATAAAACTAAATAAATAAGCACAAGTAAGGCCAACCAACCAAAAACTAATCAACGAAGTATACATCGGAAATTTCGTATCTTTTAATCCACGCAATGCACCAAAACCAATGATGCGGAAATTATCAAATAACATTAACACGCCGCTGATGCCAAGTAATAGGGCAGCATCACGGACTAATACTGCATTAGCGGGATTATAAATATCAATATCTAAGCGTAAAAAGAAATTTGGGATCAGATAAAATGCGATAATAATAAACAAACTAAAAATACCATTCAGACCCATGCCGACATAAGTTGCATAACGCACACCATGCAAATCTTGCCGTCCCACCGCATGACCAACGCGTACGGTGACGGCTTGAGACATGGCAAAAGCTAAGGTAATAATAAAGCAGACATATTGAAAGACAATTTGATGCGCAGCTAGTAAAGCGGTACTAAATTGTGCAATCCAAAAT
>DATAXC010000291.1:0-4424 GCA_036266895.1 Gammaproteobacteria bacterium | reverse complement strand
ACTCCTCCCCCACAAGGGGCGTTGTTGAATAAATCGCAATATGGCCACCAATTTAGTATTTGAAGTGACCGCTCACTGACGTTCGCGGCTCGGACCCCGGATTCCACTACGCTCTTGATGGTTGATGACAATTCCCCCCATTGCCGGCTAAAATAAACCCTTAGTTCAATCATTATTGTTGTTGGAGAAAAAAACCATGAATTATGATGGCAGCTTATTAAACTATTTTGTGCAAGCCGGACCAGTGGTGAAATGCGTCATGGTTATCTTAGTTGCCGCCTCACTGTTTTCTTGGACATATATTTTACAGCGCAGTGTTTATTTAAAAGATACCACCAAAACCACCACACAATTTGAGCAAGCTTTTTGGTCTGGCGAGGATTTGTCGAAACTATATGCCGAAACAAGCAGTCGGCAAAAGGCCGGATTAAGTGGCCTAGAAGCCATTTTTCGAGCGGGTTTCAAGGAATTTGTGCGCTTTCGTAAGCAACCGCATGCGACTACCGATGCAATCATTGAAAACACCCAACGTGCAATGCGGGTTGCGCAAATGCGTGAACAAGATAAATTAGAACAGCACTTATCTTTTTTAGCGATCGTGGGTTCTACCAGTCCTTATATCGGCTTATTTGGTACGGTATGGGGAATCATGCAATCTTTCCGTGCCTTGGCTAGCGTACAACAAGCGACGATTGCCATGGTTGCACCAGGGATTGCCGAAGCGTTGATTGCAACGGCATTAGGCTTATTCGCCGCCATTCCAGCAGTAATCGCTTATAATCGATTCATTACCTATATTGGTAAATTAATGAATCGATATGATGCTTTTCAAGAAGAATTTACCAATATTCTGATTAGGCAATCTCATCAACCGGTATCACAACCAACGGAGTAAAGCGTATGGCGCATTTACATCAACCCGGTTCACGACGGCCGATTGCAGATATGAATGTCGTTCCCTTTATCGATGTGATGTTAGTATTACTCGTCATTTTTATGATTACCACGCCGTTGCTGACACAAGGTGTCAAGGTAGAGTTACCAAAAACGGAAGCAAAAGCGATTGATGATCAACAAAAAGAACCGCTGATTGTGACAGTCGATGGTACCGGTAATTTTTACCTTAATTTAGCGGACAAACCAGAACAAGCGATTACTGCGCGTACATTGACTGCATTAGTGACACAACAGCTTGCAGCACAAAAAGAAGGGGTGCAGCGGCCGGTTTTGGTACGTGGCGATAAGAATGTCAATTATGGGAAAGTGGTGGAAGCGATGGTGTTATTGCAACAGGCGGGTGCCAAAAGTGTTGGATTGATCACGCAGCCTGCGCCAAATCTCCCCGCTGAACAAAATAAATGATAACCGCTAAACAACAACGTAATCGATGTTTTGTTTTTTCGGCGTTAGCGCATGCCCTCATTTTCTTTGCTTTAGTCATGGGTTTTGATTTTTCTTCACCATTACCTGTTTTAGAAAATACCAATAAAAATGATATTATCAGCGCTGTCGTATTGGGCGATTCGCCCAAAAGCAATATTTTGCCGCAACAACCACCACCAACACCGCCTAAGCCGGTGACACCGCCGCCGAAAGAAATACCTAAAGTAGCACCCAAACCAGCGCCTGCGCCTATACAGAAAGATACTATTGCTTTAGAAAAGGCCAAGAAGAAAAAACAACAAGAAGCGATGATGGGTGATTTATTGGCCGATATTAAAAAACAAGCGCAAAAGAAAAAGAAAGTACAGCAAAAGCAATTGCAGTCGAAATTTGCAAGCACTTTGCGTGAACAAGCAGAAAAATCCATGCGCCAACAATTGTTGGATGAAGATTTACTGTTAAAAGGCACGCAAAGCCGTCAAGCGCAGGGCGAAGTCAATAAATATAAGGCGCTGATTTTACAAGCAATTAGCGAACAATGGTTGGTGCCGACACAGGCAAATAAAAAATTATATTGTGAATTGATGATACGGCTGGCGCCTGGTGGTATGGTATTAGATGTACAAGTGACGAAAACCAGCGGCGACCCGGCATTGGATAGTTCTGCGCGTGCAGCGGTGTTAAAAGCTTCGCCATTGCCAGTACCGAAAGAGGGCAGTGCTTTTGAAGCTTTTCGGCAGTTTGTGTTAAAGGTGAAGCCGGAGAATGTTATTGAGGGATAGGATGGCCCTCTCCCGCCAATGTTGGGCTTCGCAAGCTCAGCCCAACCTACGGGACTAAGATAGCCCATCTTATTTCCCCTCCCCCGTTTACGGGGGAGGGTGCCCGAAGGGCGGGAGAGGGGGGGTAGAGCATAGCCCAAACAATGGCGGGAGAGGGTGGGTGGAGCATAGTAGGTTGGGCTGAGCTTGCGAAGCCCAACAATCTGCGGAACCCGAGAAATTAAGAAGGGAGCAATACAACATGGCATTTATGTTTTTCGTATTAGTTTGCAGCTTGATTGTGCTTTGTTGGGGGTGTTACAGCTTAAAAAGTAAAAATCAAACTAAACAATTAATAGTAAAACTTCAGCATGCAGAATTAGAATTAAAAAAAGCCAAAGAAATGGAACGTCAGATACGTGAAGAACGTATTTTATTAGAAGAGAAATTGCATTATACCTTTGAAGACCCGATTACCCATTTATTAGGTTGGCAAGTATTTGAAGATCGTTTAAATCAAACCGTCAAAGAAAGTGCCCGTTATCAATTTATTCCTGGTATTTTGTTTGTTGATGTTGATGATTTTAAGACCATCAATAGTGCTTTGGGCTACAAAGTAGGAGATACTTTACTGCAAGAAGTCGGTCAACGATTACAAGCATGCATACGGCAAGTCGATAGCGTTAGTCGTTTTACCAAAGATACTTTTGTGGTATTGTTGGCGCAGCTTGCTAGAGCGGAAACCGCAGCCATTGTTGCGCAACGTATTTTGCAAACGATGACGCAACCATTTCAAATTCAAGAACATGCGTTATGTATTTCCGTTTGTATTGGCATTGCTATTTATCCAACCGATGGTCAAGATGCTGCGACTTTAATGAGAAGTGCAGATTATGCATTACTGGTGGCTAAAGAAAAAGGTAAAAACACTTATCAGTTTTATCAAGAAAAAACCCATGCAGATAGTCAGCGAGTATTATTATTAAGTAATGGATTGAACCAAGAAACAGTATTTGAAAATTTTATTATTCGTTATCAACCTATCATGCATATAAAGACGAAAAAAACGATTTGCATGGAAGCTTTGCTTTATTGGCAGCATACCGAATTAGGGTTGATAGAACCAGCGGAATTATTTTTATTTGCTGAAAAACAAAATAAATTAAATGTGATTTCGGAATGGTTATTGGTAAATGCCTGCCGACAATTTTTACATTGGCGTACATTAGAATTTAATCCAGAATTATTTAGTATACCCATTTCTACTAAACAACTGGAAAACAGTCATTTTGTCTATCGTATTTCGCAGATTTTACAAGAAATGAAATGTCGGCCGGAATGGCTTTTACTGACAATAAGAAGCTGTAAAGAGGTGGCCTATTCAGATGATTTGGAAAAAGCATTTAATATGTTAAAATACCTGCGAGTAAAAATAGCCATTGATGGCGTAGGGTTGGGCGCATTTCCTTTATTCCAAATTAAGAAAATAAATGCACAATATTTTAAATTAGCACCTTTATTGTGGTGGGATGGGATAGAAAATAATGAAAAGGCAACTTTAGATATTATTGAAGCTGTTCTATTTTTGGCCAAGAAAATGTCAGCTCAAGTGATGGTGCAAGATGTGGAAACAGCTACCCAAATGCAATTATTAACTAAATTAGGTTGTTTATTGATGCAAGGCACAGCCATTAGTCCACCACTCGCTGAACAAGAAGTAGTGGTAAAAATGGTAAATATGACAGCTTAAGGGCACCTCTAGAAATTGAATTTTTTGCGCTAGAACGAGGCGGACTCATTTTTAAAAGCGGAGTTTATATCTCATAAATGAGCATTTTAAAAATGAGTCCAACAATGTTCTAACGCAAAAAAGCAATTTCTAGAGATGCCCTTAAGATTAAAAAAGGTATTAACAACATGTATATCAACATAAAATTATCGCAACGCTGGATTTTTTCTAGCTTATTTTTCATGATGGTTATCTGTTTGCCGACAATAGCATCTGCCATGCTCAGCATGGAGTTGACGCGTGGCGTCTCAGGCGCGATCCCCATTGCAGTCGTACCGTTTGCAACCCCTGATGTGCAATTACCGCAAGATGTATCGCAAATTATTGCCAATGATTTACAAAACAGTGGTCGCTTTAAAGTATATGGTCGTAACGCGCTTAATCAATTTCCTAGTCATGTGAATGCCATTTCTCCTGAATATTTTCGGCGTTTAAATGTAAATAATGTCGTGGTAGGTAAAGTGGAAGTTGTTGGTGATCGTTATCAAGTT
>DATAXC010000255.1:0-4101 GCA_036266895.1 Gammaproteobacteria bacterium | reverse complement strand
GCATTCGATGTGGTTTTTACTTATTGGTATAACTATTTTTATAATGCCCTGCAAGCCTATGATAAGCATGAGAGTATACGCTTATTGGTTTTCTTTTTTGCGCTAGCTGGTATTTATATTGTGATTGCCGTCTATCGTTTTTATATTTCTCAATTATTTGGCTTGCGTTGGCGCAGATGGTTGACTGAGCAATTTATTGACCGTTGGCTGCATCGACGCAGCTATTACTACTTGGAAAATTTTGATGAAAAAACCGATAACCCTGATCAACGTATTCAAGAAGACATTAATATGTTGGTCTCATCATCGATCGCGCTTTCATTGGGCTTAATCAGCGCTGTTACCACGTTATTTGCTTTTATTTATGTGCTCTGGGAATTATCTGGCGTAATTACCATCCCATTAGGTTCATGGGGAACCTGGCATATTCCTGGTTATTTGGTCTGGGTAGGGATGCTTTATGCCTTAGTCGGTACTTTTTTTACTTTTAAAATTGGCCGTCCCTTAGTACCACTGAATTTTGAACAGCAACGTCGTGAAGCGACTTTTCGTTTTGCCGCGATTGATTTACGTTCGCATGCAGAACATGTGGCGCTTTATCATGGCGAACAACATCAAAAAAGTATTCTGAATCGATTGTTTGGCCGCGTACTAGATAATTGGTACATGATTATTGTCCGACAAAAATTATTGATGTGGTATACCACTGGTTATAATCAAATTGCGGTTGTATTACCGCTGATGGTCGCATTGCCGCATTATTTCGATAAAGTATTTCTATTGGGCGGCTTAATGCAAACTTTGAGTGCTTTTGGCCGCGTGCAAGATTCGTTATCTTTCATTGTCAATTCGTATACTTCTATCGCTGAATGGCAAGCGGTCAATCGACGGTTAACCACTTTTGTCAACCACATGGAAGACGTGGAACGACAAGCCGATCAAGAAAATCATTTAAAATTAGAACAACACTTAGATAATGTCATTGCCGTACGACAGCTTGATATCGGCACACCACGTGGCAAACCATTATTAGCCAATATCAATACGGATTTACAACATGGTCATCATTATTTAATCAAAGGCGTATCTGGTATTGGTAAAAGCACGTTTGTGCGGACTTTAGCCGGCATTTGGCCGTATGCAACGGGCAAAATCACTTATCCGCAAGGTAAGAAAATCATGTTTTTACCGCAAAGACCGTATATGCCGCTTGGCACCTTAGCCGAAGCGCTGTTATTTCCAGATAAAAACAATCCTAAACTAGAGCAGCAATTGAAAACCGCATTAGACGCATGCAATTTAAGCCAATTTATTCCGCGTTTACATGAAACGGCGACTTGGTCAGAGCAATTGTCACCGGGTGAACAACAACGCATTGCTTTCGCAAGAGTATTACTCCATCACCCGGATTGGGTATTCTTAGATGAAAGCACGTCTATGCTAGATGCCGCTAATGAAAAACATTTATACGAGATATTAAAAACACAGTTACCGCATTGTTCTGTCGTTAGTGTAGGTCATCGCGTCAGTTTAGATGACCATCATGACCAAATAATTGATATGGCGACCTATAAGAGTTCCTGCTATAATACATAGCAATAAATAAAGCTACATAGCGTATAATTTTAAGCATTTCTTAATAAAAGAAAGAGGTTCATCATGCTAGGAATGATTCAATTGCCTTGGTGGGGTTATCTCACTGTTTTACTCGTATTAACCCAGTTCACTATTTTAGGGGTCACCATCTACTTACATCGCTGCCAAGCACACCGGGCGCTTGATTTGCATCCTGTCATCAGCCATTTCTTCCGTTTTTGGCTCTGGCTCACCACCGGCATGTCTACTAAAGCCTGGACTGCTATTCATCGTAAACATCATGCCAAAGTAGAAACTGATGAAGACCCACATAGCCCAGTTACCCAAGGCATTGGCAAGGTATTTTTTGAAGGCGCTGAGTTATATAGCAAAGAAGCTGTCAATAACGAGACTCTGGAAAAATATGGCCAAGGCACGCCAGATGATTGGTTAGAGCATAATCTTTATTCTAAATGGGGCTCGCTAGGCATTGTCATCATGCTCACCATTAATTTGACTTTATTTGGTGTGATTGGCTTGACTGTTTGGGCATTACAAATGGCTTGGATTCCTCTATTTGCCGCTGGTGTCGTCAATGGCATCGGCCACTATTGGGGCTATCGAAACTTTGAATGCAAAGATGCCTCCCGTAACATTGTGCCCTGGGGCGTGTTTATCGGTGGTGAGGAATTACATAATAACCATCATGCTTTTGGATCGTCAGCGAAATTTTCGACTAAATGGTGGGAGTTGGATTCTGGTTGGGGCGTGATTCGCTTATTACAGTTATTCGGTTTAGCTACGCCTAAGCGCGTGGTACCGCAATTGAAAATGTTGCCGGCGAAAACACAAGTGGATACCGATACCGTCAAAGCAATAATCACCCATCGTCTTCAAGTGTTGGCCCGATATACCCGCGAAGTGGTATTGCCGGCATTATCCGAAGAGAAAAAACGTGCTGGTACTGCTAGCGCCAGTTTACTGCATCGTGCACGTACGATATTGATACGTGATGCTTCATTGATGAAAGAAGCACAAGAAAAACGCTTAGCTTTATTATTAGAAAATTTTCAATCCATACGCGTGGTTTATCAATTCCGTCTCAAACTACAAGCGATTTGGGGACATAATACCGCCAGTCAAAAAGAGCTGCTCGAAGCTTTGCAAGAATGGTGTCAACAAGCTGAAGCAACCGGTATTGAACGATTACGTCAGTTTGCGGGTCGCTTGAAGACTTATGTGCCGCAAGAAGCGTGATAGATGATGGATGTGGTGGGCACGCTACGCTTTGCCCACTCTACATTTACTATTTATAGTCTAGTAAAAAATACCCTCTCCCGCCCTTCGGGCACCCTCCCCCGTAAACGGGGGAGGGGACAATAGATGGGTCAAATTTTTCATGATCAAGAATAAAAATTTATTTGCCTTTTTCTACATATACAATTAAACCTAGATTTAGCTCCCCTCCCCCGTAAACGGGGGAGGGTGCCCGAAGGGTGGGAGAGGGTATCTTTATTTCAAACAACAGGCGCCGGAGATTTTTTCGGCAATTTATCTAAATAATTTTCTTTTATTTGTTGCCAAAGGTCGCCCAAATGCGTGCCTATTTGCAACGCATCTTGATAAGAATCCAACTCACCAATATCTTTTTTTCCGTCGAGCACATCAAGAATAATTTCAGCTACACTATTTTTCCTTAATACATCGCAAGCATTTTCTCCGAACTTGATAGCAGTTGTCACATAAAATACTTGGCCGCCATAACGATAAGCCGGAACAGCGCCACTTTCTTTCTGTGCCTGAAACTTATCATTCATTTCAGTTGCTTTTTGCACAGCACTTGCAAGACTGTTAATGTATTGATTCACTTTTGCTGCATAAATTACTTTAATGACTGCGGGATGGTTTTTTATTTTAGCGATTTCTAATGGTGTTTGACCTTTATCATTTTTTTTCTCCAGATCAGCGCCATGTTTGAGTAGCATCGACACTACTTCGGCTCTATTACGAAACGCAGCTAAATGTAAAGGGATATTATGTTTCGTGGCAGACGCTCCATTTACTTTTGCTTTTCCTTCTTCAATAAGACAACGAATAGCAGCATCATTTACACCACCTTGAATTGCTACAGATAAAGGCGACCCTCGCCAACTTCCATTATCAAAAGTCAGCAAATAAAACTTGTTGATATTGCTCTTCCCAATAGATTTCGTCTTGTTCTAATTCTTTTTCTGCAGGTAAGTTCTGATAAAAGTCAGGATATTCCACTCGCAATTTTTCTGCAGATGTCGTTGCTTTTGGCGTCACTGAATTCTTATTTTCTAATACGGGTGATCCCATTTCAGTTGCTGTTTGTTGGTTGTCTGCTTGAAAAAAGGAAAGGTTGGAAAAGAAATTACGTAACGCCATTTTGAATACCTGCTGGTGTTATTTTAGTTGAGGAGAACATATTTTGTATTTAGAGCGATAAATTGTATTTTTTATACTATAGGTTAAATTTTATACTTTTGTTCTATTTAAAGTCAA
>DATAXC010000258.1:0-2224 GCA_036266895.1 Gammaproteobacteria bacterium | reverse complement strand
TACCAGAAGAAAAAATGTTTCTTTATCAAAATTTACATGCGCAAATGGAAGGCGCGATGTGGGCAGTGTTGCAACACAATACCGCGATTTATCAAGCTAGTTTAGCGCGTGCTATCGTGTGGATAACGCATTATTTTGATCCAGCCGCAGCAGTTTCCACTACCCTTTTGCAACAATTGCAGACATTAGAAAAAACCAATTTACAACCCGCAACAGCAAATTTGGCTGATACTTTACAATTGTTTGATCAGTATTTTGCTGGGGAGAAGTAAGCATGTGGCGACTCATCATATTTTTATTATTTTTGATAGCGTCGGTTTGGGTGGGTTTAGTGCTTTTTCATCATCCCAGTTATGTCTTTATTAGCTATCAACCGTGGTTAATACAAATGCCATTGTGGTTTAGCGTATTAGCGTTAGTGGTTTTATTAGTGTTGCTCTATGTGTTAATTAACAGTGTAGACCGCTGTCAGTTTATATGGTTTCGATTAAAGAATTGGTTACGTTGGCGTCGAGAACATCATTTTTACAGCAAAACCCAGCAAGGATTGTCAACACTGATTGAAGGCCGTTGGCAAAAAGCCGAACGTTTATTAGTCGCGGGCGTGACGCAATCGGTGGATCCTTTAATAAATTATTTAGCTGCTGCTAAAGCTGCACAAGCACAAGGTTCTCAACAACGATGCGATCATTATTTGAAAAAAGCCTATCAAGCTGCGCCTGCGGCTGAAATGGCAATTGGCTTGACGCAAGCAGAATTAGATATAGAGCAACATCACTTTGAACATGCGGCAATTATTTTAAATCATTTGCGACAAACTTATCCGCGTCATCCGCGTGTATTACAATTACTAGAAAAAATTTATGTACGCTTGGCTGATTGGCAAAATTTGAAAAGTCTATTGCCATCTATGCGCAAAGCCAAATTGTTGACCGCTGAACAAGCGGAATTATTTGAAAAAAATATTTATTGCGAACTCTTGCGTTCACCAGTGGCTCTTGCATCTAGCACAACAGCGGTCAACTCAAACCGTAATGCGACTAGTTTAAGTCAAGAAGAGGTAGATCGTATCTGGCAAGCCATTCCGCGTCATATGAAGAAACAACCGGATGTTGTCTATGCTTACGTCAGTCAATTGTCTCGGTTTGCTGAAGTGAAAGAAATAGAAAGTTTAATTCGCCAAACGATTAAACAAGTTTGGCATCCAGGTTTGGTGACTTTATATGGCGATTTACCATTTTCAAACGTGAATCGACAATTGGTTGTTGTTGGTGCTTGGGTGAAGTTGTATGGCCCGCACCCGGAATTATTTTTGACCTTAGGTAAGTTGTGCGTCAAAGGACAATTATGGGGTCGCGCAAAAGAATATTTTGAAAAATGCTTGGCACTTGGCGCCAATCCAGTAGCGTCACTCGAGTATGGCAAATTATTAGAGCAATTAGGTGAGTCCAAGCAAGCGCTGGAGCAATATCAGAATGGTTTGATGCGGGTGATTAATCATAGTTAATAAACAAATAAAGCACTATTACTATGGTTGCCCTTTATTTAAATTTCTGATATAAGTTGCAACTCTTTCCTGCGTCTTTACGCAAATAGCGGAGCAGGTAAGCGTTTATGATAGTTAGGAGTAGAATAATGGCTAAAAAATGTCCAGTTACAGGTAAAGGCCCAATGGTTGGGAATAATGTGTCCCATGCGAATAATAAAACCAAGCGGCGCTATCTGCCAAATTTACAATACAAGCGTTTTTATATGCAAAACGGTCGGTTTGTACGTTTACGTGTGACCACGCGTGGTATTCGTATTATTGATAAATATGGTATTGAAGCTGTATTAAACGATATAAAATTATTAGACCAGATCTCGGCATAATCCAGTAGTGTATTTGTGGTTATAAGAGCTGGTGGGAAATGTTAAGAAATTAATAGATATAGAATTAGGTAAATATCATGCGCGATAAAATCAAAATGCTTTCAACTGGCAAAACTGCGGCTGGCAAGCCGACCGGCACTTTTCGTACCACGACGAAAAACAAGAAGAAAATGACAGAAAAATTCAAACAAAAATACTTTGATCCACGTGCTTTCAATGCCAGCACGGGCAAGCAAGGTAAGCATGTTTTGTTTGAAGAAACAAAGATTTAGTAACTCACCCATTATAATTATAAGTCATATATTTTCTCTTCCTTGTGAGGGCTTTGTTGAATAAAAGGGAAAAGAATATC
>DATAXC010000253.1:0-10311 GCA_036266895.1 Gammaproteobacteria bacterium | reverse complement strand
CGCGCATCTTCAGAAATCAATCGCACCAAAGAGCTATTCAGCGGAAAACTAACCCGTACCGGCTGACCGGTACGCATATAAAAAGCGGCTGCGGTAGATAATTTCACCGCAGGAAATACTTGCACTGCTGTTTCGACAGGTAAAAGACAAGCCGTTAATCCTAGGCTGCCAGTTTGATTGGCAATCATTTCTAAAGCCGGCAGTGTATACATGACTGCATTCTGATAAGGCGAAACCATTAAACGACGCAACCCAACCACATGCGCGCCACAGCCTAATTGCTTACCGATATCTTCGGTTAAGGTACGTACATACATGCCTTTACTGCAATGTACTCGATACACCAAGCGATCTCCTGCAAAATGTTCTAAGGTCATATCATGAATGCGTACTAAGCGCGATTTACGTTCAATTGAAATACCACGGCGCGCTAACTTATATAAGGGTTGACCTTGAAATTTAATCGCAGAAAACATCGGTGGGATTTGTTCAATTTCACCTAAAAATTGTTGCATCACTTGTTCAATCAATGCTGCAGTAATACCTACCACCGGTTGCTCGGTAACGACTTCACCTTCACAATCACCAGTGGTAGTTTGAACACCTAACTTTGCTTCCACATAATAGCATTTGTCAGATTCCAATAAAAATTGCGAAAATTTGGTGGCTTCACCAAAACAAATCGGCAACATACCGGTAGCAATTGGATCTAAACTGCCCGTATGACCAGCTTTTTCAGCGTTAAATAGACGCTTCACAATTTGCAATGCGCGATTAGAGGTGATATCGATAGGTTTATCTAGCAACAAAATACCATGAACAGGGATAGCCATAATCATCTTCTTAATTATACGTTATTAATAATATTACTTATGAAAGTTTGTATTTGATGTGACAAGACAATAAGGAAATAAAACTCACCCTGCCTTGTCACCCCGCAAACCTTGTCACCCCGCAAAATGCCCATCAAAGAGCCATGAACGAAGCCATGCTCTATCATGGGCATTTGTGCGGGGTCTGGTATATGGCCTTGCAATTGCTAGGTAAAAACCGGATCCCGCACAAATGTCCGCGATCGAACAACAACTTCGTTCAACTTTTTCTGGCGGACATTTTGCGGGATGACAACCTGTCTTGTCAGATAAAGTTTGAACTATCACATAATTACTTTTTTATTCTTCGCTCTCTTGTTTCTTGTTGGCTTTTTCAATTAAATTAGAAATATAAAAGCCATGCGCAGTCGATTCATCGTAAACAAACCTTAATTCTGGCACGATACGCATTTTCACTTCTTGTGCTAAATGATAACGCATGGGTTTAGCTGCACGATTCAAAGCATCAACAGTTTGTTCAATTACTTTTGCGTCATCATTCAACACGCTGACATAGACTTTTGCATGACCTAAATCACGTGATAACACCACACCGGTGACGGTGACAAAACGAAAACGTTCATCGCTCATGTCTTGCAATAACATCGTTGCTAAGGTTTTTTGAATTAAGTCGCCTATGCGTTGTGTACGATCTACTTTTTTATGTTTCATTGACTTCGCTCACCTAAACCCTCTCCCGCCCTTCGGGCACCCTCCCCCGTAAACGGGGGAGGAGAATTTTGATTTTTTCTATATTTTAGCGTTGTGTACGATCTACTTTTTTATGTTTCATTGACTTCGCTCAATGTAAATAGAAAAGTATTGCCTCTCCCCTTGTGGGAGAGGCCGCTGCGAAGCAGCGGGTGAGGGGTGTTTCTCAAATCCTCACCCCTCACCCGCCGCCTTCGGCGTCGACCTCTCCCACAAGGGGAGAGGTAAAAAAATTGCCTTCATCGAGCGGCAACAACGCCGCAAATTCAAGTGCGAGCACTCTATATTATATTTCACGCTTGACTTCAACTTTCTCGAACACTTCTAGCTGATCGCCCACTTTAATATCATTGAAATTCTTCACCATCACACCGCACTCCATGCCATTCCGCACTTCGGCGACATCCTCTTTAAAGCGGCGCAAGGATTCTAATACACCCTCAAAAATCACGATATTATCGCGCAAAATACGAATCGGATAATTACGTTTCACTAATCCTTCTATCACCATACAACCGGCGATAGCACCCACTTTCGAAGAGCGGAACACTTCACGCACCTGCACTAAGCCAACCACACGCTCATGAATTTCTGGTGCTAACACCCCATTAATGGCTTTTTTCACCTGATCAATCACATCATAAATAATATTATGATAATGCACATCAACACCGTTTAATTCCATTAACTTACGCGCTTCTGCATTCGCACGCACATTAAACGCAATGATAATCGCTTTAGAGGCAATCGCTAAATTCACATCGCTTTCATTGATGCCGCCAATACCGCTAGAAATCACATTCACTTTGACTTCCATCGCAGAAAGATCACTGAGGGTTTGCTTGAGTGCTTCTACCGAACCGAGTACATCGGCTTTTAATACAATATTTAATGTAATTGCAGATTTTTCATCTTCCATACGCTGCATTAAATCTTCTAACTTCGGTGCTTGCTTAACTAATTTTGCTTCACGATGCTTCGCTTGACGGAACGCAGCCACTTCACGGGCTTGTTTTTCATCACGCACAATTAAAAAGTCGTCGCCCGCTTGCGGCACACCTGACAATCCTAATACTTCTACTGGAATTGAAGGGCCAGCATTCTCGACTGGTTTACCACTTTCATCAAACAATGCACGAATACGGCCATATTCCAATCCAGCCAAAATAATATCGCTTTTGCGCAGCGTCCCTTGTTGCACTAATACACTCATCACTGCACCGCGGCCACGATCCAGCCTAGATTCAATCACGACACCACGTGCAGGACAATCTATCACCGCTTTCAGATCAAGCATTTCTGCTTGCACTAAAACTGAATCTAATAAATTATCAACACCCATGCCGGTTTTCGCTGAAATCGGCACCAACATCGCGTCACCACCCCAATCTTCAGCAATCAATCCATTTTTGGATAATTCTGTTTTAACGCGATCAGGATCAATATCATGTTTATCCATTTTATTGACAGCAACCACAATCGGCACATTCGCTGCTTTAGCATGTTGAATCGCTTCTATCGTTTGCGGCATCACACCATCATCTGCTGCCACCACTAAGATAACTACATCGGTTAATTTTGCACCACGTGCACGCATAGCCGTAAACGCGGCATGACCGGGTGTATCTAAAAAGGTAATCGTGCCTTTGAGTGTTTGCACATGATAAGCACCAATGTGCTGGGTAATACCGCCGGCTTCGGATGCGGCCACTTTAGTGGTACGAATATAATCTAATAATGTTGTCTTGCCATGATCAACGTGACCCATAATCGTAACAACGGGTGGGCGTGGTTGCGCTTCACCTTGCACAACTAATGATTGCAATAATTCATCTTCAATCGCATCTGAACTTATCGCAGTAGCTTTATGACCCAATTCATCAACCACTAACATCGCTGTTTCTTGATCAATCACTTCGTTAATTGTCGCCATCATGCCCATTTTCATCAATATTTTGATGATTTCCGCAGCTTTGATCGACATTTTTTGGGCTAATTCACCAATCAAAATAGTTTCAGGTATTTGAATATCACGAATAATTGGTGCAGTGGGCTTGGTAAAAGCTTGTGTTTTGACTTTAGCATGCACACCTGCTCGAAACTTAGAAGAGCCGCGACGCTGTCCTGGCATCAGCGCATCTTCATCAACTTGTTTTAATACGCGACTTAAATCCGCGCCTCTTGCCAATAAGGATTCAAAGTTTTTCTCACCACTGATTGACGTATCACGCGCTTTCTTTTTCTTTTTATAACGTTCGTTTTCTAATTCTTCTTCAATACTACTGTGATGTTTATCTTTACGTTTAGCCGTTGTTGCAGCTGCTTTGGTTTTTTCCGCTTTTTCTTCTACTGATTCCGGTTGAGCAACTACTGGCGCTGCGGTTTCTGGCACGATTTCTGTGACGATCGCTGCTTCTGCCGCTGCTGATTTCTGCTGTTCTAATATTTCTATATCTGCTGTTGTAGTTGGCGCAGCCGCTGCTGTAGCCGCTCCTGCTGCGGTGACATTTTCTTCAGCGTTTTTACTTTCTTCTAATTTATAAGTACGCTTTTTACGAACTTGTACAGTCGAAGCACCCAACTTGATAGTGGTTGCACGACGTAACACGACTTTTTTTGCAGCAACGCTGACTTCTTGCTGTTTACCACCATGATGTTGCTGTAAATAACGCAATAATTTTTGTTTTTCTTCTTCGCTAATCATATCATCGACATGCGCAATCACGACACCCGCTTCTTTAAATTGCGTCAATAAACGATCAAGGCGATCTGGTTTAAAACCAATCTCCTCGGCAAATTGTCTAACAGATACGCCTTCTTTTGTTTCTTTTGCTTTATTAGCCACGCTTATTTGTCTCCAATATATACCATTCGTACTTCAAAAAGCACTAATCAAACCAAATCTTTCGCGCGGTCATAATCACTTTCGCTGCAGTATCTTGCTCAATACCACCAATATCTAATAAATCATCTATAGATTGTTCAGCCAAATCTTCACGCGTCACCACCCCATGACTGGCTAATTTATAAGCCAACTCTTTATCCATACCTTCCATTTCAAGTAAATCTTGCGCGGGCTCTACTTCCAAAGCTTGTTCTTGTGCAATCGCTTGCGTCAGCAATGCCGCTTTGGCACGTTCACGCATTGCATTCACGGTGGTTTGATCTAAACCATCTATTTCTAATAACTCTTGTACAGGTACATAAGCCACTTCTTCAAGCGAGGTAAAGCCTTCATCCACTAATATTTCAGCAATCTTCGTTTCTACGCCTAATTTATCACGGAATAAATCTAATATTTTCTCGCCTTCTGCTGCTGATTTAGCTACAGCATCTTCTTCCGTCATGACATTTAATGTCCAACCGGTCAAATCACTGGCTAATTTAATATTTTGTCCGTGACGGCCAATCGCTTGCGACAATTGATCGGCTTTAACAGCAATGTCCATGGTGTGCGTATCTTCATCAACGACAATGGAAGCTACTTCTGCGGGTGACATCGCATTAATCACTAATTGTGCAGGATTATCATCCCACAATACAATATCAATGCGCTCACCATTTAATTCACCAGATACCGCTTGTACACGTGAACCACGCATCCCCACACAAGCACCGACTGGATCAATCCGGCCATCATTGGTTTTAACCGCGATTTTTGCGCGTGAGCCAGGATCGCGTGCCGCTGCTTTAATATCTAATAATTCTTCACCAATTTCTGGTACTTCAATTTTAAATAATTCCGCTAACATTTGCGGATGGGTACGGCTCACCAAAATCTGTGGATTTTTACCGGTTTCCGCTTGAATATCATAAAGATAAGCACGTACACGATCACCGACACGAAATGCTTCATGCGGAATCATTTCGGTACGCGGCAAAATCGCTTCGGCATTATTGCCTAAATCTAATACTAGAAAATCACGAATTACTTTTTTGACCGTGCCATTCACCAATTGACCAATACGTTCGCGATAAGCATGCACCATTTGTGCGCGCTCAGCTTCTTGTACTTTTTGTATAATCACTTGCTTAGCTTTTTGTGCTGCAATACGGCCAAATTCAACCGATTCCATCGGTTCCATCACAAATTCACCCACTTGAATATTCGGTGAACGCAGTCTCGCTTCACTGAATTTCATCGTGGTTAAACCACCATCATCTTCACTTTCGTCAGCCTCTTCCGGCTGCGCATCTTCAATCACTCGCCAACGACGAAACGTCTCATAATCGCCAGTTTTATGATCAACGATGACTTTGACATCTATTTCAGCCATCGCCTTTTTTTTCGTTGCTATTTCTAATGCTGCCGCTAAAGCATCAATAATCACCGCTTTAGGCACGCCTTTTTCGTTGGACACCGCCTCAACGACTAATAAAATTTCTTTGCTCATAATAATCTACCTCTTTTCTTTCACACTATTACAAATCAACCTCTCCAATAACATGGGCCTTCTCAATCATGTTGAAGGGCAGCATGAGTTCTTGTGCTGCCCCATCCATCAATAAATAGATGCTTTCCTCTGATACTCGCGTCAATGTCCCTTTATATTGCCGGCGCCCATTCAACGACGTATATAAACGTATCTTCACTTGACTACCGATATAACCCTGATATTGCGCCAGTGTAAATAACGGTCGATTAATGCCAGGGGAAGAGACTTCTAAGGTATACGACCCTTGGATAGTGTTTTCAACATCTAACATCGCGCCTATTTGTCTGCTGACGACAGCACAATCATCAATAGTCACACCGGTTTTACTCGCTGCATCTGCCGCTGGTTGCGCGACCGGTCGATCGATATAAATCCGCAATAATGCATGCCGTCCTTGCGGGATCAACTCTCCGCCAACGAATTCATATCCCATTGATTCAATTAAACTTTTCAGCTTATCTTGTAACAGCGGCGACCATTTATTCATCTATCGATTAACCCTAGCAAAGCTTATAAAAAACGGGCACTTGGCCCGTTAAGTAAAAAACCCCATCAGGGGTTTTTATAATAATTGGTAGCGGGGGCAGGATTTGAACCTACGACCTTCGGGTTATGAGCCCGACGAGCTACCAGACTGCTCCACCCCGCAATAACGCGCTTATTCTATCCTAAGTTATGAAGAAGCAGCAAGCAGAGTTTTGCGGTGTCAGCAATAAGGCTGTTCTCCTTGCGGACGAAGACCCTCCGTTCACTTAAAATTCAGACCCGGTTTACTGAAAAGGTACCGCAGACGACTCTGCTTAGTTGGTTGTTCAACCCCTACATTAGGCGGCGGTCGTTTATGAGAATCTTCGCGCCTCTCACGATTTGAAAAAATCGCCATGGTTTGCATAGGGTTGCCTTCGACTGGATTTTGCTCTACTGTCACACTACGCTGATGCGGCGAAGATGCGCTGCCCTGAAGAAGGCTAAAATTGCGCAACGGACTACTCGGTCTAGCCGGTTCCGCTAGAGCTCGAGTCGGCACCTGTTCCTGCACCTGCACTTGCACCGATTCCTGTTCCTGTACCCGTGCTGATGTTAATGCACTATTAAATAAAGGTAAAGATGGCTCCGCTGCTTCAGCTTCTTGCCATTTGTTTTCTGCTTCCTCAAAACTCACTTTAAATATCTCAAGACTCTCTAATTTATCAGTTTGTGTCTCTATTTCCCCAGCTTGCAAACAACCCGACACCACGTACTCTATTAAAATTGGAAAAACGATACTAGATACTAGCACGCGTAGTCGCTTATTAGGTGCGTTTTTTTTCAAATCATAATTTTTGAACCGTTCAATACGCTCCGCTAAACTGCTATTTAAAAATTTACTGGTTATTTTTTCATCTTTAAATAATTTTACAATTTCTTCCAAAAACTCACGCTGCCACAAATGAGGGTATGTTATCTTTTCTTTATCTGTTGTTCTGCTCTCCAAAGGACGTAGTAAAATTTTTTCAATCTCAGTGATCCTATCAAAAAAAGGCTTGGCTGCTTCGTTATTAGCAACTGCTTTACAACAGATAGAGATGAGCTCTAATAAAATCCGCGGCTCCATATGATTGCGACAAAATTCGAGTTTTTTATTTGCGTCACTCTGTTCGTCAAAATAATTTTCCTGTAAATCTTTTACAATTTCCTGATTTAACCCGCGTAATAATTGCATACGTGTATGATATAAACTATCACTAGTACGACCGCCACGTCTTTTACTATCAGAGTAGCACAGAAACCCAGTAGCATACGAATTAAGAAACACGTCCTTACAATCGCTAATTTTTTTTAATGCTAACGGCGTGATGCCCTCAACAGGTGCCACTACTGGAAGCGCTGTCAATAGACCTTGTGTCTCGAGTAGATTGAGAGTGTTTTCAAATTTAACAAGGCCATCCAGTTTTACATCGGATAAGGCCTGCTCTTCTAACTGACCCCTCTTTAAATAGCCAGTTACCAAATACTCAATCAGAATCGGGAAAATCAAGTAAGATATCATCGCACATACATTACGATTAAAATATTTTTTATTTTTTTTGAATTCCCACTGTTTTAACCGTTCAATATTGATTGCTAATTGCATATTTAAAAATTTACTTGGAATTTTTTCATCTAAAAATAAATTCAACATTTCATCAAGAAAAACACCGTGCCATGAATCCTCAAACATTACATGTGTTCGCTTATCATTCTCATTTCTCTTTTTTAAAGCAATATTCAAACGATTATCAAGTTCAGTTACCATTGTATAAAAAGAATTACTTTCCAAACAATCTATATTACCTTTCTGAATGATAGCAATAATATCCAACAAAATTCTCGGCTCAATATCATCCATCATAAACTTATTTCTCACATGTCCCGAACCAAAATCTGCATTTTTCAATCGTAGGACTGCTAACTCAGCATTTAATTGTTGCAATGATTCTATACGCGCATCCAAACGCTTTGGTCTAATCCAATCTTGATTGAAATAACGCTTAAAATTTTCCTCGTAGGATTTAAGAATCGTTTCTTTGCACTTGGCAAGCACTTCCGCATATGGCATAGGCTCGCCGGTTTGCGTAGTGGTCGGTATTATTATCATAGGTTGTTCTGTTTGCAGTTGAGCTGAGTCCAGAGACACGGCAGGCTCTGTGGTGGTGGAAGAGGTTGCTAATTCTGCAAATGTTTGGGCTATATCTTCTTTTCTTGGCAAAGACATCGGATTTTCCTCACTTTATAATTTATATAATAATTATTTACAATTCCCATGGCCGATGATGCTTATTGAATTCTTCTGATTGATCAGCAACTGTCTCTACATCAGGTGATGGCTGACGAGGAGACTCCAAGAATGTCTCATAAGGATACCGTTGCTTAGTTGGTGGTTTTTCGTTATCAGACATCTCGGTAAACGGTCGTTTATGAGCGCCTCCATCCCGCCGTGGCAAAGTTTCCTGAAAAAACTGAAAGCTGCGCAATAGACTTAATTTAGCTGGTGTTGATGATGGCGGTAATGTTTGCGCTAGTAACGCTGTATCAAGCATTGGTACTACTGGTGTTGGTACTGGTAATCTTACGTCTGCTACCGAAGCCTCTTCCACTTCATTAGCCCCAGCCTCTCTCATCACTATTTCTGAGTTTTTCAACATCTCTTTTGTTTGTAATTTTTTAACATTATCTTTAAAAATAGCAAGACTATCTAATTGACAAGCATTCGCTGTTTCCACCTCGATCTTTCCCTCAGACAAACAACCAATCACTGTATACTCTATTAAAATAGGCAATATAATACGAGATAGCTGCCAACGTCGCCATGCGCTTATCATTTTTGCTTTTTTTACCGCATTATACTCATACAACCACTTAATGTTCGCAGATAACTCGCTATCTAAAAATTTACTGGTTATTTTTTTATCGTTAAATAACTTTAAAATTTCCATTAAAAATTTATGTTGCCACAAATCTGTGTATTTTAACCCTGCTTGATCTGTCCTGCTTTGCAAAGAACGCTGTAAAATTTCTCCAATCATAGTGATCATGTCACAAAAAGACTTGGCTGCCTCGTTATTAGCAAATGTTTTACAACAGATAGAGATAAGTTCTAATAAAATCTGCGGCTCAAGATACTCTTGACAAAATTCCATTTTTTTAGTTAGTGTACTCTTTTCATGAGAACAAAAATCCTTCCATTTTTTCTGGAGACTATCCGCTGCTTTTTGATTTAACCCCCTCAATAACATCATACGACTACGATATAAACTATACTTTTTATTGCAAACAACGCTACTATTCTTACCACCATCTAAATAATACTGAAAACTCCCCTCATAAAAACGAAGGAAATCTTTCTTACAATCGCTAATTTTTTTTAGTAATAGCGCAGAAATGCCAGCAACCGGCAATATAACTGGAAGCATTGGCAATATACCTTGTTTGTCTAATTCATTTATATTATCTTGAAATGCTTTAAAACTTGTCAATTGCGGATCGCTCGGGGCTTGCTCCTTTAATCTGACCTTATCTAAATAACCAGTTACCAACCAATCAACCACAATCGGGAAAAACACGTAAGCCATCATCGTACGTACATTACGAGAGAAAAATCTTTGATCTATTTTGAGTTCAAGCTCCTGTAACCGCTCAATGTTGTGAATTAATTGCTTATTTAAAATGTTACTTGTATTTTTTTCACCTAAAAATAAATCTGAAATTTTATTAAGAAAAGTATATTGCCATGACTTTTCAAATTTTAGCCAACTAGTATGTTTTTCAGCACA
>DATAXC010000217.1:0-8889 GCA_036266895.1 Gammaproteobacteria bacterium | reverse complement strand
AAACCGCGGCTAATTTATCTTTTAACTGCTGAGTTTCTTTCTCAAGTTGATGGACGCGTTCTTCAGTTTGTTGCTGTTTTTGCTGCAACTCTAATTCACGTTTCGCAACGAATTGTAGTGCTGCGTCACCGGTTACCGCTTCTATTCGGCGAATGCCAGCCGCAACACCAGTTTCATTGGTGATTTTGAAAAAACCAATGTTACCGGTATGTTCGGCATGCGTGCCGCCACAAAGTTCTACCGAATCACCAAAATGTACCACACGTACTTTGTTACCGTATTTTTCACCAAATAAAGCAACCGCACCGCTTGCAATCGCCGCTTCCGGTGTCGTGATTTCTACTTGAGCAGTATGATTAGCACGGACTTCTTGGTTAACTAATTGTTCGATTTGTTGCAATTCTGCTGTGCTGACTGGGGCATGATGGGAAAAATCAAAACGTAATCGGTCTGGTTCAACCAATGAGCCTTTTTGTAGCGCATGTTCACCGAGCACTTGTTTCAAGACCCGATGTAATAAATGCGTTGCAGTATGATTTAAAACAGTAGCGGCGCGACGTTTGGCATCGATGGTGGCAGTAACGCTATCGCCAATTTTTAAGCTGCCTTTTTCTAATTTACCTAAATGTAAATGGGTGTGGCCTTGTTTAATAGTGTCTAATACTTTAAATAAGGCAGGCGTTTCTGGATTATTACCGTATAAAACCCCTTGATCACCCACTTGACCACCGGCTTCAGCATAAAAAGGTGTGCGGTCTAATACAATAGAACCTTTTTCTCCATGTTGTAAGCTGTCAACAAATTTACCTTCACGATAAATCGCTAAAATTTTTCCGGTTTCTGGTGTGAGTACAGCTTGGTGACCGGTAAATTCAGTCGGTGGTTGATCGATTTGTGCTGCTTGATATTCAACAGTAAATTGACTGGCTTGACGGGAACGATCACGTTGTTGTGACATAGCCATTTCAAAACCATCATAATCAATCATTAAATGACGTTCACGTGCCATGTCAGCAGTTAAATCAATGGGAAATCCATAAGTGTCATAGAGTTTAAAGGCGGTTTCACCAGAAATAATATCGCCAGTTAATGTACTGGTTATTTGTTCGAATAATTTCAAACCTTGCGCGAGTGTTGCGCTAAATTGCTCTTCTTCTTGGCGTAAAACCGTTTCAATACGTGGTGCTGCTTCAGTTAATTCAGGGTAAGCCTCTCCCATTACGGCAACCAACGTGGGAACTAATGTATAGAAAAAAGGTAAAGATAACCCTAATTTATTGCCGTGCCGTAAAGCGCGACGAATAATGCGGCGTAAAACATAACCACGCCCTTCATTGGCAGGCAGCACACCATCAACAATTAAAAAACTACAAGAACGAATATGATCAGCGATCACACGTAATGAAAAGTCTTGCGTATCTTTCAAGCCAGCTAACTGGGCGGTAGCATGAATTAATGGTTGGAAAGAATCTGTATCATAATTGTTATGCACACCTTGTAATACCGCAGCAATGCGTTCTAATCCCATGCCGGTATCAACAGAAGGTTTGGGTAGCGGCGTTAAACTGCCATCTGCTGCACGGTCATATTGCATAAAAACGATATTCCAAATTTCAATATAACGATCACCATCCGCTTCGGGCGTGCCTGGTGGGCCGCCAGCAATGCGGGGACCATGATCATAAAAAATTTCGGTGCAAGGACCGCATGGGCCGGTAGGGCCCATAGACCAAAAATTATCTTCTTCACCGCAACGACTAAAACGCGATGGATCAATGCGCATTTCTTTTAACCAAATCGCTTCTGCTTCCGCATCATCTTGGTAAACGGTGACCCATAATTTTTCTGGCGGCAAATGTAATTCATTAACTAAAAATTCCCAAGCAAAGCGAATTGCTTCTCGTTTGAAATAATCACCAAAACTGAAATTACCGAGCATTTCAAAAAAAGTATGATGGCGTGCTGTGTAGCCAACGCGTTCTAAGTCGTTATGTTTGCCGCCAGCGCGTACACAACGTTGCGAAGAAGTGGCACAGCGATAATCTCTTTGTTCTTTGCCAAGAAAAACATCTTTAAATTGCACCATACCAGCATTAGTAAAAAGTAATGTGGGATCGTTGGCTGGGATGAGCGAACTGCTGCGTACAATGGTATGCCCATTTTTTTGAAAATAAGTCAGAAATAAACGACGAATATCGTTAGTGCTGAGTGTGGTGTTTTGTTTTGTCATAGAAATGCCTAATCTGTTCTAACGTAAATCCTCGATATTGAAGAAAGCGAGCTTGTTTCGCTCGCTGCTGTTGATTTTGCGGCAATTCGCTTTTAAAACGTTTTCGCCATACTTTATCTATCTCAATCAACCAAGCATTATCAGTGATCTCCACTATTTCTGCAATCATCTCGGCAGTGATACCGCGCGCTTGTAGTTCAAGCGTAATGCGATTTGGCCCATAGCCTTTGTTACGGCGTGCACGCAGATAGCTTTCGGCAAAGCGTTGATCATTGAGTAAATCTTGTTGAGTCAATTGTCGGAGGAGTGCGCGAATCGCATCGTCGGCAAAACCACGACGGCTTAACTTTTGTGCAAGCTCGGCTTCGGCGTGATCGCGGCGCGCTAAGATGCGTAAAGCGGTGGTGTTGATGGTGGTCTGTCGTTGGGTCATGTTACCCCCCTCCCTAACCCTCCCCCGCAAGGGGGGAGGGGACTGGTTCTCTAAAATATTATAAAAAAATAATTTAGATTTGCTATGCTTTACCGTGCTAAAAAAAGAGAAAAAATTATTTTAGAAAATCGATCCCCTCCCCCCTTGCGGGGGAGGGTTAGGGAGGGGGGGTAACTACCTCCTCCTCTACACCTCTTCTACCTCTTTTTCTCTCCCACTTCCACTCTCTTTATCCTGCTCCGTACTATTCGGCGATACAATCATCAATTCGCGAATCTTTGTTTCAATTTCTTTGGCAATCGCCGCATTTTCTTTAAGAAACTGCCGTGCGTTTTCTTTGCCTTGACCGATTTTTTGACCGTTATAGCTAAACCAAGCGCCGGATTTGTCAATTAATCCTTGTAACACACCGAGCGTAATGATTTCGCTTTCACGAGAAATGCCTTCATTGTATAAAATATCGAATTCCGCTTGTTTGAAAGGCGGAGCGACTTTATTTTTCACTACTTTAACGCGTGTTTCACTGCCGATGATGACATCACCTTCTTTGACGCTGCCAATACGGCGAATATCTAAACGTACAGAAGCATAGAACTTGAGCGCGTTGCCGCCCGTGGTAGTCTCAGGGTTGCCAAACATCACACCAATTTTCATACGGATTTGGTTAATAAAAATGACTAAAGTATTGGAACGCTTAATATTGGCGGTGAGTTTACGTAAAGCTTGCGACATCAAACGTGCTTGCAAACCCATGTGTTGATCGCCCATCTCGCCTTCGATTTCAGCTTTTGGAGTGAGAGCGGCAACAGAGTCAATAATAATGATGTCGACTGCGCTGGAACGAACCAGTGCATCGGCAATTTCTAAGGCTTGTTCGCCGGTATCGGGTTGAGAGATCAATAAGTCATCGACTTTAACGCCTAACCGCTTGGCATAAGCCGGATCTAGCGCATGCTCAGCATCGATAAATGCAGCAGTGCCGCCAGCACGTTGACATTCTGCGATCACTTGCAGGGTCAATGTGGTTTTACCAGAAGATTCTGGGCCGTAAATTTCGATGATACGGCCTTTTGGGAGACCGCCAATGCCTAAAGCGATATCTAAGGAGAGCGAGCCAGTCGAAATCGCTTCGATATCGGGAATCGCATCGCGACCGCCTAATCGCATTAATGCACCTTTACCGAATTGGCGTTCAATTTGACTCATTGCAGCAGCGAGGGCTTTGGATCGACTTTCTTGTACTTGCATAAAATAATCCTTTTGTTGATTATAGATAAAGGTTGAATTACATGGATATTATCATAAGGAGAGCGGGAGTTCATAGTGAGAGAGGTGGTCACTTTTTTACGCTGGTTCTAAGCGCATTGACAAGCTGACTAGCGCTTATGTTAGGATGGCCGACACCTCAAAAGGAATTCCATTATGGCAGCGACTACTTTGAATGTCCATACTACGCATACACCTATGATGCAACAATATTTGCGCATTAAAGCAGACTATCCAGATACTTTACTTTTTTATCGTATGGGTGATTTTTATGAGTTATTTTACCAGGATGCGCAACGCGCCGCGCAATTGTTAGACATCACCTTAACTGCGCGCGGCCAATCTGCTGGCAACCCGATTCCGATGGCCGGCGTACCCTTTCACGCCGCAGAAAACTATATAGCTAAATTACTCCGTCAGGGGTTATCGATTGCGATTTGCGAGCAAATCGGCGAGCCCAAAACGGGTGCAGGCCCAGTAGAACGGCAAGTGGTGCGCATTTTAACGCCAGGCACAGTCAGTGATGCTGCTTTTCTTAATGATAAGCGTGACAATTTGTTACTCGCCTTATGTTATCAAGATAATCGTTATGGCTTGGCAACACTAGATATCGGTGGCGGTCGTTTTCATTTGTTTGAAGTCAGTAACGATGAAGCCCTGCAAAGTGAATTAGCACGTTTACAGCCAGCCGAATTATTAATTAGTGAAAATTGGCAGCCGCCGGCATTACTGCGTGACTATCAAACGCAATTACGACGTCGTGTTTCATGGGAATTTGATTACGATACCGCTATTCGCCTACTAGCAGAACAAATGCAAACGCAAGATTTGCATGGTTTTGGTTGTCAAGACATGCGCGCAGCACTTTGTGCAGCCGGTGGATTATTGCAATATGTGAAAATGACACAACGCGCGGCATTACCCCACGTGCGAACGATTCAAGTTGAACGACGTGAAGAAAGTCTTTTGTTAGATGCAGCATCACGACGTAATTTGGAGCTGACTAGCAATTTAGCGGGTGGTGAAGAAAATACGTTAGTATCAATATTAGATCATACACAAACCGCAATGGGCAGTCGTTTATTAAAACGTTGGTTGAATCGCCCATTACGCGATCATCAAATATTGGGTGAACGACAAAATAGCGTGGCTACATTCATCCAGCACTCTTTGCATCATGCATTACAAACCATATTAAAAGAAATTGCTGATTTAGAGCGTATTTTAGCTCGTGTTGCACTGAAGACCGCGCGCCCGCGTGATTTAATTGCGTTACGTACTACTTTAGCGTTGCTGCCAATTTTACAACAACAATTAACCGGTTTAAGTGTACATAGTGTATTGTTAGAACAATTGCGTAATGTCATTACACCTTTTCCTGCATTACAACAATTATTAAATCAAGCGATTGTCGAAAATCCACCGGTCACGATTCGTGATGGCGGTGTGATTGCGGTTGGTTATGATGCAGAGTTAGATGAATTATTGGCGATCAGTGAAAATGCCGGCGGTTATTTGTTAGCGTTAGAAGAACAAGAAAAAACACGTACCGGTTTGTCATCATTAAAAGTGGGATATAACCGTGTACATGGCTATTATATCGAAATCAGCCGGATACAAGCCCAATCTGCGCCCACTGATTATTTGCGTCGGCAAACGTTAAAAAATGCGGAACGGTTTATTACACCAGAATTGAAAACATTTGAAGATAAAGCATTAAGCGCGCGTGATCGTGCATTGGCACGTGAAAAAATCTTATATGACGCCCTATTAGATAAAATGATGCCGAATTTGCCAGCATTACAATCTTGTGCACAAGCGATCGCAGAATTAGATGTGTTAACGAATTTTGCTGAACGCGCAGTATCGCAACGTTGGTGTTGTCCACAATTGAGTAGTCAATCGGGTATTTTTATTGCTGCAGGCCGTCATCCGGTGGTAGAGCAAGTATTAGAAAAACCTTTTGTACCGAATGATGTGCAATTAGATGATCAGCAACGCATGCTGATTATTACTGGTGCAAATATGGGGGGTAAGTCGACGTATATGCGCCAAATTGCATTGATTGTATTGCTGGCACATATTGGCAGTTATGTACCAGCGCAATCGGCACAGATTGGCCCGGTTGACCGTATTTTTACGCGTATCGGTGCCTCCGATGATTTAGCCAGCGGCCGTTCTACTTTTATGGTAGAAATGACGGAAACGGCAAATATCTTACATAATGCGACAGAACACAGCTTAGTATTGATGGATGAAATTGGTCGAGGAACCAGTACGTTTGATGGTTTGTCATTGGCTTTTGCCTGCGCACATTATCTTGCGCAAACTATCCGCGCTTATACGTTGTTTGCGACACATTATTTTGAATTAACGGCCCTAGTCAAAGAAATTAGCAGTGTGCGGAATGTGCATTTGGATGCAACGGAATATGAAGATAAAATTATTTTTTTACATGCCGTGCAACCAGGCCCAGCCAATCAAAGCTATGGTATTCAAGTAGCACGCTTGGCCGGTGTACCGCAGGCAGTGATTCAACATGCGAAGGTGAAATTACAAGCGTTAGAGCGGGGAAAAAATTGACCCCTCACCCGCTGCGCAGCGGGTGAGGGGTGTTTAATTTTTCATCGCACCTATTCAAAGTTATTCTTAAACTCAACCAAATAAGTTGGCCGCTGCTTAACTTCAGTAAAAATGCGTGCAATATATTCGCCTAAAATACCAATAGACAAAAGTTGTACCCCGCCTAAAAACATGATGGCAACCACCAGGGTAGGAAACCCAGGTAAATCAGCACCAAAAAGCAAGGTAACAATCAGGAAATAAATGGCATAGAGTAATGCGCAAAAGGAAACAATAAAACCAACGATACTCCAGACACGTAAAGGAATATTAGAAAAAGAAGTGATGCCGGTAATCGCTAATTCCGTCAGTTTGGCAAATCCCCATGAACTTTTACCTGCGCTGCGCGATTGTACTTCATAGGAAACCGCTATTTTTTTATAGCCGACCCAGGCATATAACCCTTTCATGAAACGTGTTCTTTCTGGAAATAGTTTGAGTGCGGTTACTACTTTTTTATCAAGCAAACGAAAATCGCCCGCATTGTGGGGAATATCAATGTGCGTCATTTTTTTCATTAACCAATAAAAAGTCTTAGCTGCATTACGTTTTAAGCGAGATTCAGTTGCTCTATTTTTACGTACGCCATAAACCATGTCATAGCCTTGTGCCCACTGTTGTAAGAAAGTGGGCAGCAACTCGAGCGGATGTTGAAAATCTGCATCCAATAAAATAGCGACATCACCAGAGCAATGATCCAGCCCGGCAGTCAATGCGATTTCTTTACCAAAATTGCGTGATAAAGCCAATAATTTGATCTGTGGCGTGGGTGGTAGTTGTAAGATTTTTTTTACACTGTCATCAGCGCTGCCATCATCAATTAAAATGATTTCAAAGTGCTGTGTTAATTCACGCAACGTTTCTTGCAAGGCAGTAAGAAAAGGTTCTATCACAGCTGATTCATTGAAAATTGGCACAATACAAGAAATAAACACAGTTTTTTCTTGTAATTGTGAGACGCGAGTTTTTAGATTCATAGCGGTTATTTGCATGTCTTGATGGATTTGGGTTGGTGAAATTTATGAAGAAATCTGTGAAAAATCGGCGCAAAAACAGTGCCGACAATAAAAATAAAAGCTAAGCCACTAAATAATGCATAACAAGCAGCAAAAATTTTGCCAGCTGTTGTCGATAAAGGCGAAGCGGGGCCCATGTCGGATAAAATCATTGAGGCATTAAGAAAAGCGTCTATCCAAGTCATCTGTTCAAATTCATGATAGCCAAGCATGCCAACACTTAATGCAACAGCGACAATGCATAAACCCATACAAAAACTACCCAACAAGCGTAGCAAAAACTCGGCTCTTGAAATAAGCGGCTCATGCATTTTTTCATAACAAATCATTATTTAAAGTCCTTGTTAATGGTTACTATTCCTCTACTGGCGTTGAACAACTAGGATAGTGTTCCAGTAATAATGCCGCTTCCGCATTGAATTGGTCAAGTAGGGGAGGCAAATCTTCGGTAATATTATTTTTTAAGGTGATTTCTAATTTTAATACAATGGCTTTTAAACGAGGAGCTGCGCAATAGCAAAGTGCGCCATGTAAGCGATGTAAACTTTGACGTAAAACCACATGATCATGAGATAAATAAGCGGCTTTAATGGTTGCTAAATCTTCTGGTAATTTTTCAATGAATAAATCAAACATATCTTTTGCTAAATCCGTTTTATTGCCAGCTAATTTTATGCTGAGCTTCCAATCTACGATAGGCAGTTTCTTAAGATCATCCATATATAACATCTCCTCAATTTTTATGAAATATAGCCATGGCTTCTATATGTGCAGTATGAGGGAACATGTTCATTACGCCGACAGCACTGAGCTTGTAGCCATATTGATGAACTAATTCCCCAGCATCACGAGCCAAAGTAGCTGGGTTACAAGAAATATAAACAATTTGTTTGGCTGCAAATTGTTTAAAATAAGGTAGAATGGCTTTTGCCCCGACGCGCGGCGGATCTAACAAGATTTTATCGTATTGTTGATCCAACCAAGGTGCAGTATTGGTTGAAGTGGCCAATGCTTCCAAATTTGCCGCATAAAAATCTACATTATTAATATCATTATAATTACTGTTTTCTCTTGCTCGTTCCACCATTTCAAGGCTGCCTTCTATGCCAACCACCCGTTTGGCGTGACGCGCAATGGGTAAGGTGAAATTACCTATTCCGCAAAAAAGATCGAGTACAGTCTCATCAGGTTGAGGAAGTAAAAAATTCATTGCCTGGTTAAGCATCATTCGGTTCATTTCCAAATTAATTTGGGTGAAATCAAGCGGATGAAATAATAATGCCAGTTTATAATCAGGCAAAGTATATGTAAGCCGATGAAGT
>DATAXC010000201.1:0-2206 GCA_036266895.1 Gammaproteobacteria bacterium | reverse complement strand
TGGCTTCTCCTAATTCGTCTTTACTTAATACATTTACAGGCTGGTAATGAAGCTTATTTGCGGGAATGTTTAATCGTTCTGCAATTGATGTTATAACCGGAGCAGTTTCACTTAATATTTCAGGCAAATCGCTGCCAACGTAAACTTTATTATCGGCAGCTAATGTTAAACCCCGCGGTGATAGCCCGCAAGCCAACTCCAAAATATTATCGACTCTGCTCTCACTTATACCAATGTTAATGGCTTTGTATCTTGCCTCCATAATGGGAGGTGAAAACCGCGCCATAGTAACAATTTTTTCGCCCAAAATTTCTTTTGTCGTTTGCTGGGCATCAACGGCTTCCGCAATTTCTTTTGCATAAGGAATATCGGATAATGATTTCCAATAGGCGGCAATTTTAGCTGTGGGGCTAATCTTGCTGTAATCTGCTTTCATTGTGTCTTCCATGTGAATTATATTTCTGTATCATTAGACATACCATTCTTGATTTTATTTTTAGAATCTTCAAAGTCAATAAAACTCATGTACATATCTTCTTCCATCATTTCCAATTCGGGGTCATCGTCGTCATAACCCATTACATCATTTATAAACCAATCAACTGCTTTTTTTATTTGTTTCATGTTATCCGGGGTTTAAAATCTACAATTTAATTAAGCACTTCACATTCAATATGCTTGTTTTTTAACAGGTTTATAATAGAGGAAGTTCTAATACTTCCCTTTTTATTTTCCACTCTTAAAATTTTATCGCAGTCTTCTAAATCAAAATTGATTTTATATTTGGGGAAATGGCTGGCCATTTCTTCAACAAGCTGTTTTGCTTCTCTTTTTTTAGCAACATTGGTTTTAAATATTTCAATAGAATTCATGGTATATATTTTAAAGTCCTAGAACACTTTTTAATTTAGGATAACCTGTTTTACTTATAGGGATCCTCACTCCTGAACGCAGTATTACAACATGACTGTCCTTTTCATAAGGCTCAATGCGCGTTACCTGTTGTACCTGCACAATATAAGAACGATGCACTCTTACAAATTGAGACGGGTTCAACACATTTTCAAAATAATTCATCGTCTTCTTCTTCAGGAAGGATGAATCGTGTGTATAAATTTTCACATAATCATCAGCCGCTTCAAAATAATGGATGTCCGTTATAGGAATAATTCGAATGTTGTTTCCTATTTTAACTACCACCCTGTTCATTTGCCGGTCAGGTTCGCCGGAATTTTCTACGAGCGCTTGCAGGTGAGTTTTATATTCAGGTGTTTCATAATCACCTAACCATTTTGTTATCACCTTATCAAACCGTCCCTTACTGAATGGCTTTAGTAAATAATCAACAGCATTTACTTCAAAAGCCTTTAAAGCATATTCATCAAAAGCAGTAGTAAAAATTACTGCGGGTGTGTAATCAAGCAATTCAAGCATTTCAAAGCCATTTATTTTTGGCATTTGAATGTCAAGAAAAATGAGCTCGGGTTGATGTTGGGCAATCGCTTTCACCCCTTCAAAGCCATCACTACACTCCTGTACTATTGAAATCTGCGTGTGTGATTTAAGATATTCTTTAATTATAGCTCTTGCTAATGGTTCATCATCAATAATTACAGCTTTAAGCATGTTGTGGTATTTTTATTGTGGTGGTAAATACGTTTTCGTTCATTTTTGTTTCCAATAAATCGTTTCGGGCAAATAATAAATATAATCGTCTCTGTATTGAGCTTAATCCAAAGCCGGTGCCATGCTTAGTGGGCGTAGTATCGGGATCAAACGGATTTTGTACAGTTATTATAAGCTGATCGTTTTGCAGAATAGCTTTAACGCTAATCGTTACCGTTTCAGTAACATCATACAATCCAAATTTTATTGCATTTTCGACAATGGGTTGTAATAACAATGACGGCAAAAGGCAATCAAGGCTGTCTTCATCCTTTTCAATAACCGTACTGAGGCGGTGCCCGAACCGTACTTTTTCAATATCAAGATACAATTGCAGAAATTCCAGTTCTTCTCTGAAACTCAGCTGTTGTTTATTCTCATTGTTAAGTGATCCTCTTAAGAAATCAGCCAGGTGTTGTACCATACGACGTGCATCTTCAGGGTTGGTTATAGTAAGTGAACTGATGGAATTTAAGCTGTTAAATAAAAAATGCGGGTGCAGTTGCTGACGCAGTTTATACAACTCCGACTCTTTTGCCAG
>DATAXC010000181.1:0-2908 GCA_036266895.1 Gammaproteobacteria bacterium | reverse complement strand
GTAAAAAAACCAAAGTGCTGCGCACTGAACATGATATCCCGATTCATTATGTTTGCTTGGCTACTGCGATTTTAATGATACCGATTTTTTTCTTGATCGCTTGCACGATTATTCCAAGTAATTTAGATATTTCTCCTGGTTTTCGTTATTTATTAGCTGGCTTTAGTACATTTTACATTTTAATTGGCGGATTTATTTTTTGTTCGATCATGGCTTATTTTGCTGGCTTAATCGGCTCAACCAATAATCCGGTATCGGGCATGTTAGTCTCAGCGTTACTGATCATTTGCCTGATTTTTATGGTGTTTTTCATGACACAAAGTTGGAGTGCGGAAACTAAAGAAACCGTCGGCGTGGTGATTGCAATTGGTAGCTTGGTAATCATTGGCGCAGCATTAGCGATTGCGAATGACACTATGCAAGATTTAAAAGTCGGTGAAATCGTTGGCGCAACGCCTTGGAAACAACAAGTGATGTTAATCTTGGGTGTAGTGGTATCCGCATTTGTCATTCCACCGATTTTGCAATTGCTCTATAACGCTTATGGCATCGGCGGCGTGTTTCCGCGGCCAGATATGAATCCCGCACAAATGTTGGCAGCACCACAAGCGGGATTAATGGCAACCGTTGCACAAGGCGCATTCAGCTATCAACTGCAATGGGGCATGATTGCGATTGGCGCAGTGATTGCGATTATTTGTATTGTGATTGATGAAAATTTAAAACGCCGTTTTGGCACGCGCTTGCCGGTGCTTGCAGTGGGCTTAGGCATTTATTTGCCGCTAGATAGTTCTGTGCCCGTAGTCATTGGTGGTATTTTATCTTTCCTTATTCACTGGCGCTTAAATCATCGTTATCGTCGCGGTGATCTGGATCAAGAAGCGAAAGTGCAAACGCATAAACATCGCGGTTTGTTGTTAGCTTGTGGATTAGTAGCAGGTGCATCATTAATGGGCGTGGTATTAGCCATTCCTTTTGCCATTAAACAAAGCTCGGATGCATTGCGGATTATGCCAGAGCAATATCAATATTTGGCTGGGATGTTAAGTTTGGTAGTGACATTTTTATTGTGTGCATGGATTTATCGGGTAGTGATGGGGGGGAAGAAGGTATAAGTTGATTTACTGTAGGACTAATGTTGATTTGCGTATTGAATAAAAGCGTGCCCTCTCCCGCCCTGTCGGGCACTCCCGCAACAAGTGGGGGAGGGGATAAAATCCGAATTCATTGTATTATCGAAAGAAAAAACTTTGACCTATCTATTATCCCCTTCCCGTAACGGGAAGGGTGCCGTAGGTTGGGCTGAGCTTGCGAAGCCCAACAATGGCAGGAGAGGGCATTTTTTACCAGGCTGTGAACGGTTATAGAAAAATTACTTCTGCTGCAACTCCCGCAACACAGAGGCGGGTAAGCCTTTGACATTCCAAATGATGCCGCATTTTTCTAATAACTTAAGCAAGTAGTAAGTAATATCAATTTCCCACCACATAAAGCCTTGGCGCGCTGTCGCTGGATAATGGTGATGATTATTATGCCAACCCTCGCCCAACGTCAGCAACGCTAACAAAAAGTGGTTGCGGCTATTATCTTTGGTAGCAAAACGCTTTTTACCAAAGATATGAGAAAGCGAATTAATCGATACCGTGGTATGAAACAACGCTATGGTGGAAATACAAAAACCCCACACTGCCATTTGTGCAGCATTGGTTCCCAACTCAGGCATAAAAATTTGTAACAGCATGCCGCTCACCAGCAATCCGATCAATAATAACATTGGGATTAAGTTATCGTATTTTTCTAAAAAGACTAATTCTGGAAAACGTGCTAAATCTTTAACGCGGGCAGGATTGTAATGATAGTGTTTTTTAGACAAAAACCAACCGATGTGACTCCATAACAAACCATGTTGTACCGGAGAATGGGCATCTTCCACTTGATCTGCGGATAAATGATGTTGCCTATGATGCGCCGCCCACCATAAAGGGCCGCGTTGTGCTGAGCTCACTGCGAGTACAGCAAAGACACATTGCCAAAAACGGTTCGTTTGGTAAGTTTTATGAGAAAAATAGCGATGATAAAACGCGCCTATGGAAAATAATCGTACAAAATACAACACCAATGCAACGGTCACTGCGGTCCAACTAAAGCCAACCCAAAATACGAGTACACAGCCTAAATTAAGCAGAATAAACGGTACCGCTCGCAACCAATCTATCGTCATGGTATTATTCGCTTCGGGGTCGTAATTGTTCTTATTTGCCACCCATTGACACAATATTAACCAAGTTTTTTTCAATAATTTCATGATAAAGTAACACCTCTATAGAGGATTCGCTAAGTAGAGGGGCTATACTACCGTTATTTGCTAGAGAAGCAAATGGTTGATGAGCCTTTTTGGTCACAAAATAATTCGAGGAGATTTGTTATGTCAGATTTACAGTTTAAAGAAGAAATTCCTGATTATTTACATATTTATCAAAACGATGCTGGTTTTACAGCTAAAGTGATGATGAACGCGCGTGATGGGATGGTTTTCGGTGAAATTGCCTCATTACCAGATAGTTCATCAGAAGCATTAAGCGTTCTTAAAACATTTGTTGAAATCTTCAAACAAGAATATGGAGCAAAAGCGGTTTTAACCATTGCTCCAAGTTTGTTGGCACGCTTACCTCAAGATTTATTAACGCCTTATATTGTACCCCTACCAACAGACTGTAATCCGCGCTATATCAGCAGAGAAGCTACTGAAACAGCGATTGCTGAAGTTCAAAAAAAACCGCATGTTGCTGCTCAATTAGAAAAATTTAAAACCGGTGAATATAAACTATTGACCAAAGAAGCATTGAAAGAAAAAGTCGCAGATTTAAGCGAATTCAAAATTAAAAATGCTTCTTTTGTTGATAAAGTT
>DATAXC010000179.1:0-2971 GCA_036266895.1 Gammaproteobacteria bacterium | reverse complement strand
TTGGAGTACAAATGTGGACTCCTATTGCATGGCGCCAAATTGCCGCATAGAAAGCGTCATTTCATTTAAATTATCTTCTCGCCTCAATACCATTTTGAATGGAACACCAGAAGAAGCTAAAAAAGTATTGCAAGAAGAGGGGTTGAATTATTTTATTTTCTCAACGGAATCTAATTTATTGGATGTCTTACCATTTAGCCGACTATTTAATCCGCATGAAATAGGTCGCTATTTTACGGTTAAATGGACGGATGGAAAAACGTATCTGTTGACTTGGCGCAAAGGAAGTAATCCTTCTGTCGGATCGGCTTTTCTTGCAGCCTATACCGCGCATTTTCGCCAACCAGAAAATAATTGGTTCATGTTCAGTAAAGCACTTCCAAATATGGATATAGTAATGAACAAATTTTCCAGTATGCCGCATCCTTGGCGTTCAATTGAGTTTCCATGGCGTGAGAAAAATGGGATTAATGTGTTAGAAGCTACCTACGGGAAAAGCTGCGCAACTTCAAAATTATGGTCGTCTCGTTCTTATGATGTCAAAATTGGCAATGCAACTTCATGGGTTAGAAGCGCATGCAATAAAAAAATGACATGTGATTTTATGGTTACTGCGCAATTATTTGGTGACCCAGCAAGTGGGTGTGCAAAAGATTTTAGAATTTCTTATTCTTGCCCATGGCGAAAGGAAGTCATTAATATGAGAGTAGGAAGAGAATCTCTGGGTAAGCATGTCAGTCTTGATTGTAGGAAAGTGGGTGGCATCGATGTTATTCATGCGACTTATGGCGAAAACTGTCGATTCACATTGGCACCGCCATTTTTTCATAAAATTCGTTTAGACAATGCGACTGACATAATTAAAAAACTATGCCAAGGCAAAACAACGTGCAGCTTTGATCTAAAGCAAGCCAAGAAAACTGATCCGGCCCAAGGTTGCAATAAGAATCTCAAAATTTCTTATTATTGTGCATTCGGGTCAAAGCTTTTTGATATGAAAATTAATGGTGATGTATTAAGCAAGCCGGTTTTATTTCATTGTTGAGTTAGACCAAGGAAATAGATACGCGTTTGCTAAGTAGTGTATTGAAAGAAGCAATTCCTAAAACTGATAGCATGATGATAAAAGGTACCTGCGGCAAGATATAACGAAAATGGGGTGCTGCAAATACGACAGCTACTATTGCATGATAGATTAGCATTGCTACAAGCACAGATGCTAAGCATGCAAGATTTTTTGAATGTGCATAATTAGCAGGAAGGCAACATATTGCTAATATCACACAAAGAATTTTAATTGCAGTAATCCAGAAAAATAGGAATTTACTAATTGGGAAAATCAATGGGCTAGCTCGGTCACTACTTTTGGATAACTCACGGCGTAATTTTCGATGAAAATCTTTGTTCATCGGTATATAAACACTTAGTGCAGGCTGCGATGTGCTCGCGTATTCAATGATTCTCCACGTCATTCGTTTGCCGCTATTGTAAACGACATCCCCTGAAAAAAAGAATTCGACAAAGCCATCATATAATAAGAATAATGACATCGGGTTCGCCATGTAGGATTCAAGTGCTGCACGCAAAAATAAATTATCTGCTTTATAGCCTCCAAGACTTTGGTCTAGTGCTAGCCACATGACGGAATGTGCCCATAAGCCTTGTTCGGCTACCAATGCGGATGCAAATTTTTCTGGCGAATCTACTCCTTTGTAAATATCCGGGTTTGATTGAAATCCCTGGGCTGTATAAAGCTTAACTCCCAAGGGGTTGTTTTTTCCCCAGTCAATTAACGTCTGAACCAATTTTTTTGAATATGGACCATTTTGAATATCTAATGTCGGTTTCCCAATCAATTTCGGACCAACGGCATAAATATTAAAAAACAACATGCGACCCATCATTGAGCCTGTTACTGATGTGGATACAATGTGCTTGGCTTTAGTATATCGAACAGCAATCTTATCTTTTATATGATTAAAAGCGGTAACACTTATAAAAAAAAGTGCCACAATTAAGATTAATTTTCGCCAGTCTCCTATTCGAAAGAGCAATAAAGCAGCAGGTACAATTAAAAACGTCAATGCATCGGAAGGTCGCATCAAATATAAAATGAAACCTACGGCAAATAAATAAACATAATCTCTATTTGTGGCGGACGTAAACATGTGACGACTTGCAATATAGACCAATAAAAAACGAAAAAACATGGTCATTTGATCTGTCATAATCACGCTTGCAAGCGTGATTGGCGCAAAAGAAATCCAAGTTATTAATGCCGCAGCAACGGCAGCTCTTGGATATATATAGACCATTGTTGCATACACTAGAGCAGGAATTAACGCAGATGAGAGCAATTGAAAAAATAACGCAATATAAAATGTTTTAAAACTGGTTATCCCGAGGAAATATAAAAATAATGGATAGCCCCATGTTCTGAAATAATAAAATTCGCCGTTCGATTTTCCAGCGATTGCGTAAGCGGTTCGTATATATTGTTCCGAATCAGAATTGAAAACAATTGGAAACAAATAAGAAAAAACACCATAAGTAACCAGCGCGATAAGAAACAATCGAAAAAAAACTGTATTAAGCCGGCTGATTAGTTGCATCACTTAAAATCTCCAATAAAACTATTTATATCAAAGCTAAGAATAAGAAATTATAAAATAAAAATATATATAAGAACCATTACCGTGATGAGAGCGGTCCAAAAATGGCTCAGCCAATACTATGCGCTACTGGCATAGTATAGAGCGGCTAAAAATTGTAAAGACTTCAATGCTGGCAGATGGGGAGGACGGTTTGAGATCGCTTTCTTGGACATCTTTAATTTCCTTTTTAGGATCCGTTCAATTTGGCATGATAGTACGCAGATAGAAATAACTCAACAAAAGGAAGTTATTGATAGTCCGATGCCCTATTACAAGCTTGCTTGACTCTAGCAATACTATAGTAAGCTGTGTAGACT
>DATAXC010000160.1:0-4854 GCA_036266895.1 Gammaproteobacteria bacterium | reverse complement strand
TATTTCATGGTAAGAATGGCCCATGTTTCAATTGTTTATTTCCATTAAATAATATCTCGCAGAGCTTGCCAAATTGTAATGACGCTGGGGTTCTTGGTGTGCTCCCAGGTATGTTGGGTACTATGCAGGCTAACTTAATTCTTCAACATATATTGCAGATGAGTGATGGAAAGATAGGTGAATTATTCACATTGAATGGCCGTACTCTTGAATTAATTTCCTACCAAGTAGAGCGTGAAAAAAATTGTACGGTTTGTGTATTGCATCAAGATATTAACCAGGAATTATCATTTATACACCGCACCACTTCTATAATAAAATCTATTTCATTTTCCGGTATGCGCAACAAAATCGAGCGTGGCGAGAAATTTACGCTTTTGGATGTTCGTTCAGCAGAAGAGCATGTTGCCTGTAATTTAGGCGGAATACTTATTCCCTTGCAAGAGCTGGAAAACCGCCTGTCTGAGCTTGATAAGACTCTTCCTGTCATCGTCTATTGCCAATCTGGCCAACGAAGCCAAGCGGCGGCAGCTATACTGATGAGGCATCATTTTGTTTCGGTCTTAACACTAGATCATCAAATGTCACCAAGCCGCGTCATCTAGCTCTGTGAAGACAAATTTTTTATCCTCTACGTCTATGTCGTGGTAGTTGAGGCAAAGTAATTAAGGCACATTTTTTTCAGCCATGTACTTTTGAACCAGCTCTCGTGCTCTTTTTAGGTCAGAATCATCTACAGTCAGATCAGTCTGTATTCTGTTGCCATATATTTTTGGCACAAGTTTAGATGCTAACCATTTTCGGGTATCAATCCGCAATTTGGCTCTTTGAATGTGTTCATGGTCAATGATCATTTTTCCTTTTACATCGGCCATATAATCATTGTTGCTGTCGTCAGCTATCTCTAAAATTTCGTCAACTAACGCTTCAATTTGTAACCGCTTCGCGCGTGCGTATTGGTCTGAAAAGTCCTTGTTGGATTTTAACCAACGAAAAATGGTATCTGGGCATGGCCAATGGTCATTTTCCAGGCAAAGCCGTTTAATCCCTTTGGTTGAGCTAGAAACGGTGTCGCATATTTCCGTAGCAATTTCTATTGAATAAGTTGTTGGCCTACCATTTTTATCGTGCATTGATTTGAACTCCTTAATTGCTTAAAACATAAGGCTAGTGTCAATTGGTGCCGTACTAGAGTACTCGGCACCAATCTGCACTTTAATGCAGACTAGTTCCGGCATTAATTTGCACCTATTGGCACTAAAATTCTGATATAGCCCAAAGAATCACTTATCTGTCCGGCTACTGCTAACTTCTTGAGTTCCCGGTAAATAGCACCTGATGTGTATCTATCCGTAAAATGCTTCACAAGTTCAGATTTTTTAATACCGCACTTATTGGTGCTCAAGTATTCAATGACAGCACCCGCAATTTCACTGAAGCGCTTATTAGTGCTTTTTTCTGGAGCATCAGCAGAAAGAACTACGCAGCTTTTTGCGATGGACCTCCATTTTGTATATCCGAGTTCTACTGGTTCTAGCTTAAATCCAATTCGCGTACCTTTAGTGTCTAAATCTCGCTGTTTTGTTATTTCAGCACATCGACCGATGGGAGAATCTGTTACTTCAATTTCAGTATCAACTGCAGCGCGAACACCACTCCAACCTCTAGCACCAGCAGCCGCATTCTTTCCACTATGATGGATCATCATGAAATGCACATTACATTCATTTCGAATACGATCAAAATGACGAATTACTAAACCCATATCTTGCCCCGCATTTTCATTAGCACCCGCACTCAAGCGGGCTAGGGTATCACCAATTATTAAGTGGACTTTCGTTTTATATTGTATTTCTAATGCAGAAATTAATTTAATAATTGCATTGGTGTCTGCATCTGAATCAAATAAGTTAATAGGATTTTTTACTATAATGAAATTATTGATAGTTACCTTGTGATATTTTTGATATGCCTGTAAACGTCTCATTACAGAGGCGGGGGATTCAACAGCAAGATAAACTACTAATCCTGGCTCTGTTTTACGATTCATCCAGTTTATGCCTAAAGCAATTGCACAGGCTAAATCAATAACAAAAAACGTTTTACCTGAATTTGACTCACCATATAAAATACTGCCTTCACCATTAATTAATACTCCCTCTACTATTTCATCTGGTGGCGTAAAACTATCTACTAACTCGCTAGCAAATACGATATTCAACGACGTTCCAAGAGAGGGATTAGCGATAAGATCACATAGAGCATCTGTCCCGTGCTCTATAGCAAAATCATTGACATCATAATTTTCGGGTTTACCTTGCGGCAGTTGAAGCCATTGACCAGAAACAGCCGCTGCAATTTCAGCCGTTTTCTTTTCCTTACCTCTATCAGACACCACAACTATACAAGCCTGAGGATATTTTTGACGTATCACTTTAGAAATTTTCATCATTCTACTAAAGCTAAAACAAACTATAGCTGCAGCGCCGCTTGCTTCATGCATCGACCAAGCATGACCTATGCCTTCGCATATATAAATTATGTTATTGATAATGCCCACGACAAAATAGCCATTATTAAATGATGCGCCATTTAAATTTAATTTAAGAGCGCCTTTTTTGGGAGAAATAAACTGAATCGTTTGTATTTCGTCATTTTCCCAGCATGGAACTGCTAAATAGTCTGCTATATTTACTCCATTGATTAGCAGAGGTTGTTCAGTTGAAGGATAGTAACGTAAGCCACTTGAATTTCCTTGTTTTCTTATAATATATTCGTTAGTAGCTTCGGCAGGTAAGCATCTCTCCCAAACATCGAATACATTTAAATTTTTATTAAACGCATTATGATTATTTTGCTTTTTTATTTTATTGTTATCTTTGAAGGTTATTGAACAGTTTTTTGTTTCTTCAGGATTTCTCCAGCCTTTATTACGTGCCAGATAAAATAACGTTGCCGCTGTGATCCCACCTGCCTTTTTAAAAGAATTCCATGCTGTTAGGCAATCTTTCTCATCTTTATAGCTTGAACCATTGATGCACCAGGCATGAAAATCCTTAAATGATAGACCTGCTACTTTTGCGGACATTCCTATTTGAATCCATTCCTCATATGAGCATCCAGGATCAAGAAAATTTAATGCAGAAATAGCATGTTTGATGTTATCCATAAACATTCCTCTGCATGATTTTTTCTATAGATTCCATAGCACGTAAAATGAAAAATGTTACATGCTTTGTCCCTTGATTAATTTGGCAGTCATTAGTACTATTATTTTGATCTAAATTATCAAATGCCCCTTTTGTCGTTGTAGCGACTTCGGGGCTTTTGTATTTAAGCGCCATGATCGTTCCCCTTTATACCGTTACTTATTAATTGACGAATATCTTCTACTCGCCAGACAGTAGTCCGGGGTCCAAGTTTTACTGGCTTAGGAAAACGACCTGTTTTAACTCCTTCCCACCAAGATGACTTGCCAATAGGAATTATAGGAGGCGTGGGAGGATTGCCTTTAGGGTTGCCAAGTATCTGTGATAAGCGTAAATAGCCAGTTTGTGGTAGTTGGGTCATTAAAAGTTACCTTCGTCTGTTGATGTTCCTGACAGTCTAAAACCACTTTTTTTGACTAAATAGATTAAACGGTTTGGTAAGTTTTCTGAAAAACAGGTGGGTAGGTTTTTTCTAGCCGTAATAAGTATTGGGCTAGAAAGACGGGTAGGATTTTTGAATTAAGTATTACGTTCTCTGCCTCCATTTTTACCTTTTATAGTATTAATCACTGTTGCAATTCGTTTTTTGGCATCTTCGGAGAATTTAGGGTAAAGTTCATTTATTAATTTAACTGCATGTTTTTTAAAAGCGATCCTTTTGTCAGGATTGTTTATAATCGTTCTGTAAATAATGTTTGCAGCGTCCAATTCTGGCGCGTAATTTTCACTATCTTCATCCATCTGATGAGGATTTTTATTAAGTTCCTCATAATCAGATTTTAATTTTTCATTTACTAGCTGTAATGCTTTTATGGCTTGATCTTTTTGATCTATTAATGCTATGGCCTGTTTATGTAGTAATTGCCAGTCAGCAATTTGAATGCCAAGTTCATTTACAATGTTGTGTAATTTTTCTGGAATATTAAAGCCTATTCTTTTAGCCCATGCTAGAAAAGCTCCAGGTATGATAGGGTCACTTAACTGACCGCAGGCTACATATCTTTTTGCTAGTTCGTGTATTTCTTCAAATTTTTTTACGAAAGCTGATATTTGTCTATATTGTCGAATATCTTCCCATTTTATTTTCCTAGGCTCTTTTTCAAGGATGAGTAAAATGCTTTCATCAATCTTCCAATATGGCTGCCTTCCCCAATAATAAAAATCAGCTGCATAATTAGATTGGTTAAAATAACGTTCATTTTCTTCTTTTTCGTTTTGTTCTTTTTGTCTTTCCATTTCTTCTTTATAGAGCTTTTCGATCTCCTCAACACCTAATTTTAATAAGTCAGATCGTGCTTTTTCTTTGGAGATGGGTTTGTATGATGATTTCAATGCCGGTTTGCCTAATTGGCTTAGAGGCAGATGGATAGTGAGCGGATTAATTCTTACAAGATACTCAACTTTCTTCATGAAATCATCAAAGTCCTTCATGGTTTTATCCTTGATTTTTAATTGGTTGCGGTGCGATTAATTGGTATTACATTGCTTGGTTCTTTAGCGATTTGATGTTCTACCATTTCACTCCATGCTAACCATGCTGTCTTTTGTTCTTCTGCATAAGTAGCGCGTTGATAAATGGCAATAAGCTTATTCAATGGTTGGTGATTTAGCATTTGTTCAATAACATGTGGTTTAACTTTTAAAT
>DATAXC010000245.1:0-6844 GCA_036266895.1 Gammaproteobacteria bacterium | reverse complement strand
TTTATTCAACAACGCGCCCCATCAGGAGAAATCGCCTCTCCCCTTTTTTTGGGGGGGGCGTTGTTGAATAAATCAATACGCTAACGTTTTTGCCTCTCCCCTTGTGGGAGAGGCCGACGCCGAAGGCGGCGGGTGAGGGGTAATCTAAAATCACCACTTCCTCCTACCTACTCAAATGCTTCTATCGCCTCCAGCAAATCCACATCTAACGGCGCTTCTACTTTAATCTGTTGATTCAATGCAGGTAAAGTAAAATCAATCGACTTGGCATGCAAGAACAAGCGCTTTAATCCTAATGAACGGGCTAACTTATTAAATGCCGCATCGCCATAACGATCATCTCCCGCTATCGGATGCCCTTGGTACATGGCATGTACGCGGATTTGATGGGTGCGACCCGTATATAGTCGAGCTTCCATTAAACTAGCTTGAGCAAACACTTTAATCGGCCGAAAAATCGTTAATGCGGATTTACCTTCTGGTTGTACAGATACCACATGCTTGCCGCCATCACGATAATCTTTATGTAACGGCAAATCGACTTCCAATTCTTCTGGGCGCCACACACCTTTGGTTAACGCCCAATATAATTTAGTCATTTGCCCTTCTCGTAACAAACCATGTAATTGCCGCAAAACACTTCTGCGTTTAGCCAACACTAAACAACCGGAAGTTTCCGTATCTAAACGATGGGCTAATTCTAATTGTGGTAAATGTGGATACATCACCCGCAATGCTTCGATGATACCCATACGCACCGTAGAACCAGCATGCACTGACATGCCCGACGGTTTATTAATAATTAACAATTTTTCATCTTCATATAAGATACGCCCAGCCAACAAGGCCATCGTTGCTTGAGCTGGTGGTACATTTTTTGCTCTTTCAGCTAAGGTCACTGGCGGCAATCGGACGCTATCTCCCGCTATAAGTCGATAAGATGCGTCAATTCTCTTCTTATTAACCCGAACTTCGCCTTTTCTTAACAAACGATAAATACGCGACTTAGGCACACCTTTTAATCGGGTGATTAAAAAATTATCGATGCGCTGATCCGCTTGATCGTTCGATATGTATACATACTGAACAGATGTGCGCTGGCTGGATGGCTGATTTCTTTTAATAGGCATCATAATCTGGTTTTAATTGCTATAAAATCAAGTTATTGTTATATTTACTTAAACTGCTTTGAGAATAGTCATCTCGCAGTCATCTTAACAGAGTAGCTCACGACTTTAAATGAGCAAACGCATTGTATAGACGAACATATGGATAATGCTGTACCACAGGTGCATGAGTCAGTTTTAATGAATGAAGGTAATTTGCCTAGGGCACTCTAGAGATGCCCTTAAGAACGATGAATTTTTGATTATTTGCTGTCGTGAAAATAAACGGCGAGCATAACAACACCTTGATCTAACATATAAAACCACTCATCCAATGTGCTACTAAAGCATATTCAACAGAATTGGATGATTTAATATGAATAGAATGTTAATTAATGCAACTCATAAAGAACAAGAGTTGCGGATCGCGTTAGCTAGTGGACAATATCTTTACGACTTGATTATCGAAACTTCCCGCGAACAAAAGCAATCGAATATCTATAAAGGCAAAGTCACGCGTATTGAGCCGAGCTTAGAAGCAGCCTTTATTGATTATGGCGAAGAACGTCATGGTTTTTTGCCCTTGAAAGAAGTAGCACGTTCCTGCTTTAAATCAAGTTATGTTGATCATGGTAGACGTCCTTCTATTACCGAAGTATTAGAAGAAGACCAAGAATTAATAGTCCAAATTGAAAAAGAAGAGCGTGGCAATAAAGGCGCTGCGCTAACTACGTTTATTACCTTACCCGGTTGCTACCTGGTGTTAATGCCAAATAATCCTCGCGCTGGTGGCGTTTCTCGTCGCATTGAAGGCGATGAACGAGATGAGCTACATGGTGTATTGAGTACCTTACAAGTACCAGACGGCATGGGCTTAATCATTCGTACTGCAGGTGGTGGACGAGCACCAGAAGAATTGCAATGGGATTTAGATATTTTACTTAGGCTCTGGTCAGTGATCCAAGAAGCAGCGCAAGAATCGGGTGAAGGAGAAGGCACTGGTGGCAGCAGCACTGGTAAAGCATTATCACATCGTCCAGCTCCCTTTTTAATTTATCAAGAAGGTAACGCGGTTATTCGTGCATTACGCGATTACTTACGTAAAGAAATCGATGAAATACTGATTGATCATCAAGATGTTTATGACGATGTTATTAATCATCTTAAAATAGTTCGCCCTGATTTCATTAATCGCGTCAAATTATATAAAGACCCTACCCCGCTTTTCACGCGCTTTCAAATTGAAAGCCAAATCGAATCAGCATTTCAACGTGATGTACGCTTGCCTTCTGGTGGTTCCGTGATTATTGATCATACTGAAGCATTAATTTCTATTGATATTAATTCTGCAAAATCAACTAAAGGGGGTGACATTGAAGAAACAGCTTTAATGACTAACCTTGAAGCCGCAGATGAAATTGCCAGACAATTACGTTTGCGTGATAACGGTGGCTTGATTGTGATTGATTTTATCGATATGACACCGATACGCAATCAACGCGAAGTTGAAGACCGTTTAAGAAAAGCATTAACCAAAGATCGTGCGCGCGTACAAATCGGTCGTATTTCCCGCTTTGGATTATTGGAAATGTCCAGACAACGCCTGCGCCCTTCCTTGGGTGAATCGAGTCGCGTACCCTGTCCGCGTTGTTTAGGTCAAGGCACCATACGCGGTATTGAATCACTTGGCTTATCGGTGATGCGCCTCATTGAAGAAGAAGCGTTAAAAGACAATACTGCTGAAATACGCGCGATTTTACCTACCGAAATTGCCGCTTATTTATTGAACGAAAAACGGCAAGCAATTATCGACATTGAAAAACGACAACAAGTTTCTGTCATCATTGTGCCAAGCCCGCATCTTTTGACGCCGCAATATGAAGTAGAACGTATTCGTATTAGTGATCTTGATGAAAAAGATGAAAAAGTGGTGAGTTACAAATTAGCCCTCAAACCGGAAAATATTACTACACAAACCACTGTTTCCACAGCGCAAAAATCGACACAAGAACCCGCGATCAAACATATCCCCATAGCAGAAGACCAATCGGCTGTTTCTTCTGCTGCCACCATTGCAGCAGCCCACGCAACAGCTGAAAAAGATCAACCGGGATTTTTGAAAAAAATCTTTGGTCGCTTATTTGAGAAAAAAGAAGCTGAGTCTGCAGAAAACACTCAAGCACCAATCAGAAGATATCCGAGAAGTCGTCCACTCTCTACAAAACGTAACAATAATAAAGGACCGCGTCACCATTCGCGCAATCGTCGTGATCAACGTCATGACCGAAGTGGAAGTGGGGGTAGCGGAGGTAGAAGTTATAATAATAATTATCGCAATGAAGGACGAGAGCAACGTCCCAGAGATGCGCGAGATACACGTGATCAATCGTGGAAAAATCGACCGCATGACCAACAAGTGAGTCAACATGCAAATAAGCCGGAACAAGGCAATGTAAATAAACCAGAACACGAAAATCGTCAGGAGCATCAACGACATGCGCATCCACATCGACCGCAGCACCATGAAAACCAGTACCAGACACAGGAAGCGCGTCAATCACATGAACATCGGCCTGAACATGAGCACCATCAACATCAACATCACCACGAAACACCTCAAGAACATAGAGAGCCATATAAAACATCTGCAGGGGTTGCGGCAGAAAATAGAGCACACATAGAAATCAGTCACTATGAAGCAGAAAAATCGACACCGAACGCTGCTTCGAGTGGACAATCCGTAGCATCGCAAACGATTAGTAATTCTAGTAACTCTAATTTACCAGTGGAAAAAGTGTTTGAATTACCCAAATATACACCGCCTAGTACGAATACAGAAACAACAACACAAATGAGTAGTCACACTGGTACCGGTGAAGCTGCTTCACTTCCTCAGAGTAGTCCACCTGAAGCACCAAGACGAAAAAAACCTTACTTCAAGTCACATCGACAACGACGTGGACAAGGACATCATGGCAAATATGCCAATGCCAATAAACGCGATGGTGGTGGCAGTGAGCATCATAAACATGTGTTAGAGGGTGAGGATATTTATAGCAACGCTGGCGGTAGGAAGGATAAGGAGTAGGCGTGTGTGAGTGTGAAAAGATGGGCTCTCACTGTCACCCCTGTGCATGTCAGTCATTTTGATGACAATATGCTACTCCGGTGTCATCCCGCAAGCGGAGCATTTTGTCATCCTGTGCATGTCAGTCATTGCAAGGACAACTAACCAATTAGATGTCATCCCGCAAAATACCCGTTCAAGAAACTTGAACGAAGTGATGTGGTGTCACGGGTATTTGTGCGGGATCCGGTGTTGTCCTCTTAATTACTAGGTAAAAACCGGATCCCGCACAAATGTCCGCGCTTGAGCAATCGCTTCGTTCGATTTTCCTGAGCGGACATTTTGCGGGATGACAAGGGCTCCCCCTTGTGGGGGAGGCCGACGCCGTCAGGTAAAGGGCATCTCCTACTCCTCATCACTACTCAATCTTCTGGCGCGGGATTCCAACATAATTGGAATATCATTCACAATCGGAAAAGCCAGCCGATCAAAACGACAAATTAATTCCTGATTAGCAGTATCGTATAACAACTCGCCTTTACAAATTGGACATGCGAGTATTTCTAGTAAAGTTTTATCCATTGGCATATTCTTCTATTGTTTTCTATTGCTTTGTTTAAAAAATTAATCGAATATTACTTGGAAACTAGCATCATGACAACAATACACCCACTCAACTTATCTAACATACACACTTCTTGGCAAGCTTGTTTGCAACAAGGTTTAACCCGTATGGATCCTCAATACCTTGCTCATCTCCAACAAACCACGCATTGGTTACCTGGCCATCATAACATTTTCAATGCTTTCTCCCTACCCTTAGATCAAGTTAATTATATACTCATTGGTGAATCGCCTTACCCCAGACAACAATCTGCAAATGGTTATGCTTTTTGGGATGCTAACGTCCAAGCCTTATGGTCAACAACCGGTTTAAGCAAAACAGTAAACCGAGCTACTTCTTTAAGAAACATGATTAAGATGTTGTTAATTGCAGAAAATTTATTAGATAAAAATCACTTAAGTCAAACCGACATAGCACAACTGGATAAACAAAACTTAATCCAAACTAACCAGCAGCTTTTTCAGCGGTTACTCGAACATGGATTTTTATTACTGAATGCCACATTGGTATTGCAACAACAAGCGGATGATACCCGCCGGCAAGATGCAGAAGCTTGGCAACCATTTATTAAAGAAATTTTACATTGCTTAATAGAAACCAAACAACAGGTCACTTTTCTTTTGTTAGGCCAAATTGCTAATAAAATTGATAAATTATTGCCAAATAATCATAAAGTGAAAAAATTATATGCTGAACATCCATATAATTTATCTTTTATACAGAATAAAGAGATATTGGACTTTTTTAGGCCGATGCATTTGTTGGTGAGGTAATCCCCCCTCTCCCGCCCTATCGGGCACCAATAATATCATCAGCAAACCTACTCCCCCTCTCCCGCTTGCGGGAAGGCGCCGCCCCGCACTTGTTGCGGGGGTTAGGGGAGAGGGTCCCCCGTAAACGGGGGAGGGGATAATAGATGGGCCAAGTTTTCAGTAACCGAAGCAATCAAGGCAGCGGCCAAGTTTCTCCCCTCCCCCACTTGTGGGGGAGGGGTCGGGGGAGAGGGCTGAACAACTAAAACAATTAGAACATTTACATATTTTGCTAAAAAAGCTAAAATTAAGGTTAAGGCAATAAGGAATCCATATGCGCATACTTCTAGTGGAAGACGATGAGTTGTTAGGTGAAGGAACGCGTAAAGGTTTAGCTCAAGATGGCTATACGGTTGATTGGGTTAAAGATGGTGCTCATGCCGATGAAGCCTTAAAAATTGAAAAATTCGATTTGATCGTACTAGATTTAGGACTACCCAATCTTTCTGGTATCGATATATTACAAAATTTGCGCGAACGTGGCGACACCACCCCTGTCTTGATCTTAACTGCTCGGGAATCCATTGAAGATAGAATCAAAGGATTAGATACCGGCGCTGATGACTATATGATCAAGCCGTTCAATCTAGATGAACTTTTAGCTAGATTACGCTCTCTACAACGACGTTTTGCTTCCCGTGCCGCACCATTACTGGAACACGATGGCATCATCTTGGATCCCGCTTCCCACGTGGTCACACAACATGGCGATCCAGTCAATTTATCACGCCGTGAATTTGCCTTACTCCATATCTTATTGGAAAATGTTGGCCGTGTTCTTTCGCGCGAACATTTAACTCAATCTCTTTATGGCTGGGGTGAAGAAGTTGATAGCAACGCCTTAGAAGTACATATCCATAATTTACGCAAACGATTTGGTCAATCCTTTATTCGTACCGTACGCGGTGTGGGTTATACCATAGAGAAAAGCAAGGATAGCAAAGAATAACGGGAACGCTGCTAATGATTCGCTCAATCCGTTATTTCCTCTTAATTAGTTTATTATTAAGCATTACTATCGCTTCTACAATCAACGGTATTGGTAATTATTTATTAGATGAACAAGTCATTCAGCCTTATTTAGATGCACAGCTGATGCGTATCGCTTCGCTAATTGAAATTTTAAACCAATCTACCACAGGGGCCAATACGCAAACTCGATCTGACATTATTAATTACCTGTTAACCACGCAACCGATAGATGGTCAAAAGTTTTTTTTTCAAGTGTGGGATA
>DATAXC010000089.1:0-3177 GCA_036266895.1 Gammaproteobacteria bacterium | reverse complement strand
TTGAGTTGGAATAGAGACTTTCAAATAAACAACAAATTCAGAGGATAACAATTTTCGACATTGTTCGCTTGACACAACACATTCTTCCAATAAGACGACAACATTTTCTTTTCCGATACAATGAGAAATGATGTCTGCTTGGCAGCGATTAAACGCTGCTTCACCTTGCTCGCCCAGAATATCTCGTGTTTGTCGGCCAATGTAACGCTCAATACTTGGATTTGCATCGACGATTTGCCATCCTAATTTTTTAGCCAACGCTTCGGTAAATATAAACTTGCCTGCACCCATATGTCCGATGATGAAAATACGTTTAGGTTTGGTCATGTGATGCTCTCCTGCAGTTGTCTGTTAAATCCTGTGTATTTTAAGCTAACACCAACGCATTGACCACAAAATGGTGGGGCACTCATCGCGTGCCCGAAGTGCCCCCTAAAGCAGGAAAGACCCCAAAGACCCTCTAAACATAGCTCCATCCTAGCACCAAAAGCTGATTCTTAATTTCCGATTTTGCCGTCTACCTATATCATATTGATTATTATATCTTTAATTATGCCGACGACGAGAGTCGAACTCATGACCTACTGATTACGAATCTCATTCAGGCAATAAATAGCAACGCATTACAACAGGTAATAACAATGAAATCAAGTGGTTAAATCAAAAGGCTTGTTGTCACTTATTGTACAGAATTGCCATTATTTTTCTCTGAGTGCCCCACCAGTGCCCCATGGAAATAGGTTATAAAGGGCTAATAATTTGTTTTGAAACATACTGCAAAAGTACCCACTTTAGGGTATTATTGTAGTATAGAATCAAATTAAGTTATGGGGCTTTATGCAATCTCAAACACCAGTCGAAAGCCAAGGTATGCGCTTATTACGGCAACTGTTTTTGCGCGGCAAACGCATATTTAATATGCAGGATGTCGCGGCGGCGGCCACCTTGGAAAAGATACCTCATAATCAACTAAGAAAGATACTCTCTAATTTGGCGAAGCATAAGCGAGTACTCAGGTTGCGCCGTGGATTATATGTCAGCATTGGATTACTGCCGGAACAAACCAATACTCATCCTTTTGTCATATCGGCTTACTTAATTCAACCATCAGCTATTAGCCACTGGTCCGCTATGCAGCATCATGGGCTAACTGAGCAAATACCACAAATTATTACGGCGTCAACGCCCAACAAGTTTGTTACCCCCTCTATGCGTGAGAAACAACCGCAGCGATCAAAGACAAAGCATGTATGGGAAATTGATGGGGTCCGCTATGAATATATTAATGTCCAACAAAAACACTTTTTTGGTATTGAAAAAATATGGCTAGATGAGCACTTTCAAGTACCGATTACCGATAAAGAGCGCACGCTACTTGATGTGTTTATTTATCCTAAGATGTTTGGTGGCATGGGTGAAGCATTGGGGGTATTAGAAAATGCACTGGCAACCATTGATATTCAAAAGTTGGTTGATTATGCCGTTCAATATGATAAAAAATCAGTGGCAAAACGGTTAGGATGGGCATTGGAATATTTTGGTGTTTCCGCTAAAAAAACTGAACCACTCTTAAAGGTTCCAATTAACTACTACTGTCGGCTTGATCCTTCGGCACCAGCAACAGGACCCTGCGATAAACGCTGGATGATTCAAAATAATTTAATAAAAGTAGAAAACAAATGAAACCATTACGCATAAAAATTCAAGATGAAGCCAATTTAAAAAAAGTTCCTCTACATGTCATTGAAAAAGATTATGCATTAAGTTACGTATTAGCAGGTATGGCGAAACAGCCAGAATTATCCCATTCTTTAATATTTAAAGGTGGTACCGCACTTAAGAAAATATTTTTTGGTGATTACCGTTTTTCAGAGGACTTGGATTTTTCAGTTATCAATGCACCCAAAGGTAAGAAACTTGAAAATGCTTTGAATAATGCACTTACTCTTTCTAAAGGATTATTAAATGAATATGGTTCATTTGATATTCAGTTAAAACGCAACCCTGAAAAAGCCCCTCATCCAAAAGGACAAGATGCATTTAATGTACTCGTTAAATTTCCCTGGCAGCCAATAGCACTTTGCCGAATTAAAGTAGAAATTACGCACGATGAACCAGTTGTCTTGTCGCCGGAGTATAAGCCCATTCTGCATGGATATAATGAGAAAATTGACTGTACTGTTGCTTGCTACCACATAGAAGAAATTGTAGCGGAAAAACTTCGCGCGCTTTTACAAACGCATCAAAAACTTGTTGCGCGCGGTTGGAATAGACCCAGAGCGCGGGATTATTATGATTTGTGGTGCATACTAAAAAACTATAGTGCGGCTGTCGATAATAACCGGCTAATTGAAATGCTTGGCAAGAAATGTAAACACCGTGATGTTTCATATCAAAATATCGATGATTTTTTTACTACTGAGTTAGTGAAAGAAGCAAATCAGCATTGGCAGGCTACGTTGGGGGTACTCGTTAGAGATTTGCCAGAGTGCAATAAAATTCTTGGAGACACAAAACTATTAATTGCTAATCTTTTTTTCAAATAATGAGAATCGAATGATGAAAGAACTTAAAGAATTTGAAGAAATACCTCATTGTGGCGGAAAGGTTACATTTTCAAATGGCCAAAGTAAATATGAAAATAGCAATCCATTTCCCATGGTACTTTATGAAATAGCCGTTTCATTTAATGGCATTGTACTCGCCAGAGGAAATTTTGGCAGAAGTCCTATTCCAGAGCCATCTGTAACGGTAATGATAGCCAGTGATAAAGAAGGATTTTTTGGTTACTCATGCCCTCGATGTAAGAAATATTTTCGGGCAAATCATAGAACGCCTGAAACAATAATATGTCCGTATTGCTTATACATGGATAATGCGCTGAGTTTTTTAACAAAAAATCAGAAACAATATATAGAGCTCTATGTTAAAAGTAGCGTAGAGCATTATTATACAGGGAAAGAGATTAGTATAGATTTTGATGATCTTGTTTCTCAGTTAGAAAATAATCTGATTAAGTTGCACAGCTACGAACAACGACAGCAAATGTTTATGGAGTGTGATTCATGCAAAATTAAACTTGATATTATCGGTGTATATGCAAGTTGCCCTGGTTGCGGCTCAAGAAATAATTTTACTCAATTTAGCCAGGAAATTAATAATATCAGGGAAAAAGTT